>JBKJNM010000092.1:0-9751 GCA_046593655.1 Lacibacter sp.
TCGTTTTATGTAATGGGCCAGGTTTGTGTGCATAAAGATTACAGGGGCATGGGTGTATTTCAAATGCTCTATCAGCATCATCAACAGTTATTCAGCAAACAATTTGATTTTGTGTTGACAGAAATTGCAACCCGTAATGCACGTTCCATCCGTGCACATGAAAAGGTTGGGTTCAAAACCATTTATACATTCAGGGATACAACTGATGAATGGGCGATTGTTCTGTGGGATTGGGTATAGTAAAATGATTGAAACGATATTTTCAGTACATTCATTTTTCATCAACTATTCATAAACAAATACAATCAAAGCATATGAAATTGAAATTAGTATCAGCATTTATATTTGTGTTTGTAATTCAAGCAAAAGCACAACAACCTGGTTTCATCACTGATAGTTTGGATAGTTATATTGCAAGTGGCATGAAAGACTGGAATATACCCGGCCTATCTATCACTATTGTAAAAGATGGTAAAACGGTTTTTATGAAAGGTTATGGTGTAAAAGAAGTCGGCAAACCTGAGAAAGTAGATGAACATACATTATTCATCATCGCTTCCAATTCCAAACTATTTACCGGCACCTCTTTATCAAACCTTGACTATGAAAAAAAATTATCATTGGAGGATAAAGTCACCAAATATATTCCCTGGTTCAGGTTGTACGATTCATCTTCAACACAATTAGCAACCATCAGAGATATGCTCTGCCATCGGTTAGGAACAAAAACATTCCAGGGCGATTTTACTTTCTGGAACAGCAATCTCTCTAAAGATTCCATCATTTATAAAATGCGTTTTCTAAAGCCTTCAGGAGAATTCAGACAAGACTATGGTTATTGTAATGCAGGTTTTTTGGTAGCAGGTGAAATACTGCACAAAGTAACCGGCATAAGTTGGGAGCAATATGTAAGTGAAAATATTCTGCAACCTGTTGGCATGAGTAATACTTATATGAATACTGCAGGTATGGGCAAGCGAAATAATATAGCTGTTCCTTATACCAATGCATTCGGCCCGTTAACAAAGCTGCCATATGATGAAATTGATAACCTCGGACCGGCAACAAGCATGGTGAGTTGTGTCAATGATCTCAGCAAATGGTTAAAATTTCAATTAGACAGTGGTAAGGTAGATGGTAAACAAATTATTCCCTGGCAGGTAATACAAAGAACAAGAGATGGAAATATTTTAACCGGCTCCAGGAAATCACCTTACTACCCTACCCATTTCCGTGCTTATGGTTTGGGCGAATACATGACTGATTATAACAACCGGCAGGTGTACTGGCATACAGGCGGTGCATTTGGTTTTGTAACTAATGTATGTTTTGTACCTGAAGAAAAATTAGGCATCAGTATCCTCACCAACAACGATAATCAAAACTTTTTTGAAGCATTGCGTTACCAGATTCTGGATGCATACCTCGGTGTGAAATATACCAACCGCAGCATGTTTATGCAACAGTTCCAGGAACAGGATAAAGCTGTAAACGAATCGCAATGGAAAAAATGGGACGATAGAGTTAAGTTGAAACCTGTTTTACCGGTTCCTGTTGATGCATTTGTTGGCATCTATTATAATCATGTGTATGGCGATATTCAAATCGTAAAAGAAAACAACCAGTTGAAAGTATTACTGAGTCATCATCCAAACATTACCGGCAAACTGGAATACATTGACAATAAAAACTTTTTATTAACATGGAGCCATCCCGGTTATGGAAAATTTGCAGTGCCATTTGAAATCGTCAACAATAAAGTAAAAGCCATCGAAATAAAAGCAGCTGATTTTGTAGAGTATGATGGATATGTGTTTTTAAAAAAGAATTAAATTGAACTTTTCTACCTGGTATTAAAACTATTTACAACAAATACAACATGAGAAAATTGATCCCCATCCTGTTATTGCTGTTAGCAGGCAATCGTATTTCAGCACAAAACATACAACAACTGATTGACCAGAAAGCAAAAGCCATTTTACCAAAACTCATTGAGTGGCGCAGGCATATCCATCAAAACCCCGAACTGGGTAACCGTGAATTTAAAACGATGGAATATATTGCCAAACATTTGAAAAGTTTAGGCCTGGAAGTAAAAACAGGTGTTGCAAAAACAGGAGTGGTGGCCATTTTAAAAGGCGGTAAACCTGGTCCTGTTATGGCTTTGAGAGCAGATATTGACGCTCTCCCCATCAAAGAACGTGTGGATGTTCCATATAAATCAACTGTTATTGCAGATTATTTAGGACAATCGGTTCCTGTAATGCATGCCTGCGGTCATGATACGCATGTGTCTATTTTAATGGGCACTGCTGAGGTATTAGCATCTATGAAAAAAGATATACAGGGTACTGTAAAATTTATTTTTCAACCTGCTGAAGAAGGCCCTCCCGGCACAGAAGAAGGCGGTGCACCTTTAATGGTAAAAGAAGGCGTAATGGATAATCCAAAAGTAGATGCCATTTTTGGTTTGCATATTTCAAGCGGATTAGAAGTTGGTAAAATTAAATACAAGAGTGGTTCCTTTATGGCCAGCAGCGATTGGTTTACGATAAAAGTAAAAGGAAAAGGTGCTCATGGCTCTGCTCCCTGGTTAGGCATTGATCCCATCATGATCTCATCGCAAATCATTAACGGATTGCAAACCATTGTAAGCCGCAGTGAAGATTTAACCAAGGCACCTCTTGTAATTACCGTAGGCAAATTCATTGGTGGTGTTCGTGAAAATATAATTCCGGAAGAAGTAACCTTCAGTGGCACCATCAGAACATTGGATGGAGCAATGCAAAAAGATGTGTGGGATAAAATCAAACGTATTGCTACGAATATTGCAATAGCCAATGGCGGAACTGCTGAAGTAACGATCGAACCAAAAACATTGGTAACTTATAATACACCAGATTTAGTGGCCAAGATGATCCCTTCTTTACAAAATGCAGCAGGAAAAGAAAATACAAGCGAAGGAACATGGACTACAGGCGCAGAAGATTTTTCTTTTTTTGGTGAAAAAGCACCTGCTTTCTTTTTCAATTTAGGAGGAATGCCCAAAGGTGCACAACCTACCGGTCATCACACACCTGATTTTATAATTGATGATAGCCAGTTGGATGTTGGCGTAAAGGCATTTTGCAACCTGGTTTTTGATTATGGAAAGCTGAAGAAATAAATCATTCACTATTTATTTTACTGAGCTGTTCATCATATGAACAGCTCTTGTTATTTTGTTGTAGTAACCCGGAATATCATGCTTAAAGTACTTGCATTATTATTTCTTTCAGAATCAGCAATTGCATTTGCAGGCCCGGGTGTTGGAATTGTGATGATTAACGGCGAGGAACTAAAAACCTGGGATCATTATTTCCGATACAGGTTGGCTCGTGGAGAAGTAATAAAATTAAAAGACAAAGAGAAGTAATTAATTTCTTTCTCCAAACAACAAGCTACCAATCCTCACCATACTACTTCCTTCTTCAATTGCAATTTTATAATCAGCACTCATACCCATGCTAATAAGATTAAATGCAGAATAACTATCGATGTATTTATCCATCAACGATTTTAAGTATCTAAACTCTGCCCTTACTTTTTGCACATCATCAGTGAAAGAAGCCATTCCCATGAAACCACTAACGCATATGTTTTTCAATTCGTGTAATTCTTTTCTATTCGTGTTTAATAATTCTTCAAGTTCACCTTCATCCATTCCAAACTTTGTTTCTTCCTGTGCAATGTATACCTGCAGCAAAACATCAATTACACGGTTATGTTTACCGGCTTCTTTATTGATCTCTTTCAACAGCTTTATGCTATCAACTCCATGAATTAAATGTACAAATGGCGCAATGTATTTTACTTTATTGCTTTGCAGATGACCGATGAAGTGCCAGTGGATGTCTTTAGGAAGCTGAGCTTGCTTGTCAACCAGCTCCTGTACATAGTTTTCGCCAAAATCTCTTTGACCAAGTTCATAAAGCTCAAGAATAGCCTCAACAGGTTTTGTTTTAGAAACTGCAACAAGAATGGCTGCTTTTGAATCAAGAAATAGTTTGATAGTTTGATATGCTTCCTTATTTACTGCCATGAATGATTAAAAATACGCTGTAAAAATAAAGCTAATGAAGAAAATCATTAGCTCCTGAAAGTTAGTTTGTTCTTTATTGTTTTCGTTTGAATAAGAATTAAGGGTCTTTTACTTTAAAATACTTCTTCCAATCACAATCCGTTGTACCTCACTGGTACCTTCATATATCTGTGTAATCTTCGCATCACGCATCAAACGTTCAACATGAAATTCTTTTACATATCCATAGCCTCCATGAATTTGCACCGCTTCTACAGTTGTCCACATAGCTGTTTCGCTTGCAAATACTTTGGCCATGGAGGAGCTCACAGTATAATCCTGTTTCTGATCTTTATCCCATGCAGCTTTTAAACAAAGTAAACGGGCGGCTTCAATACGTGTTGCCATGTCGGCCAGTTTAAATTGAATGGCCTGGTGATGCATGATCTCTTTACCAAATGCTTTGCGTTGTTTGGAATACTTCAATGACAACTCGTAAGCGCCACTGGCAATACCGAGAGCCTGTGATGCAATACCTATCCGTCCGCCAGCAAGAGTTTTCATCGCAAACTTAAATCCAAACCCATCTGCACCAATTCTGTTTTCTTTGGGCACTATTACATCCTGAAATGAAATACTGTGTGTATCACTGCCACGAATTCCGAGTTTATTTTCTTTAGCCCCAACTGACACACCCGGCCAATTTTTCTCAACAATAAACGCATTGATCCCCTTGCTGCCTTTTGATGTATCAGTTTGTGCAATCACCAGGTAAACAGATGCAGTTGAGCCGTTGGTGATCCAATTTTTAATCCCATTAATCAAATAGTGATCGCCTTTGTCTTCGGCGGTAGTTCGTTGTGAAGTGGCGTCGCTGCCAGCTTCTGGCTCACTTAGCAAAAATGCTCCAATATAAAGTTCACCATCTTTCTTCCCCTGTGCCAAAGGGGTTAAGTATTTCTGTTTTTGATCTTCAGATCCATATTCCTGCAAGCCATAACAAACCAGGCTATTGTTTACACTCATACATACACTCACACTCGCATCAATCTTACTAATCTCTTCCATGGCCAGAACATAACTTACCGTGTCCATCCCCGATCCGCCATATTGCGGATCCACCATCATCCCCATAAAACCAAGATCTGCCAGTTTGCTCACCTGTTCTTTTGGAAATTTCTGAAGTTCATCCCGTTCAATTACACCCGCCAAACATTCATTCTGAGCAAAATCCCTCGCAGCTTTTTGAATCATGAGTTGTTCTTCTGTAAATTGAAATTGCATGAGCTTTGTAAATTAGGCGCAAAGATAAGGCACGAAGCAGGTGGTAAAATAAATCAGCTAACAAATGTTAATACCGTTTACACGGTATTGAATAAGTGTAGAAACCTAAGTAACTTAGAGCCAAATAACCCAAACCATGAAAGTTTTCGGCTTAACCCTCATTCTCTTTTTTTCCTTTCTTATACAACCATATGCCCAATCCTGTTTAAGCGGCAACTGCAGTTCAGGCTTTGGAAAATTCAAATATGCCAATGGTGATATTTATGAAGGCGAGTTTTACGACGATAAACGGGAAGGCTTTGGTATTTATACATGGAAAAGCGGCGAAAAATACATTGGTGAAAATATTGCTGATGTGTTCAGTGGTTTTGGTGTTCTTGAATTTACGGATGGCACCAAGTATATAGGCGATTTCAAAAGTGGTGAATTTGATGGTGAAGGTGAAAAGACATTGAGCAATGGAACCAAACAGGTGGGCATTTTTGAAAAAGGCAAATATCTCGGCAAAATTTCTTACTACAGTAAACCCATCGGAACCACGGGCTGTTTAAATGGTGATTGTGATGAGGGTTACGGAATGAAATATTATACTGGAAATGATCGGTACTTTGGTTATTTCAGAAACGGCAAGCGGGATGGTTATGGTGCTTATTACTGGGATGATGGTACCCGCTGGGTTGGGCAGTTTAATCAGAATTTATTAACGGGATATGGTTCCTACTTTTTTATTACCGGTGAAAAATATGTCGGTTATTTTATTGATAGTAAAAGGAATGGTTGGGGAATCAATTACGATCCTACTTCAGGTGTGAAAAAAATTGGATTCTGGGAAGATAATAACCTTGTTACACCCAAAAGCACTTTGATGAAAGAGGCCACGGCTGCAGGTTGCATCAGTGGTGATTGTAAAAATGGTTTTGGCAAATATGTCTATAACAATGGTTACTATGAAGGCAATTTTAAAAATGGTTACCGTAATGGAACAGGTAAATATTTTTATGATATAGGCGACTTTTACCAGGGAACATTTAAGGATAATAAGTTTAATGGTAAAGGAATTTATTATTATACCAATGGTGAAAGATATGATGGCGAATGGAAAGATCAGCGCCACCATGGTAAAGGACAAATGTTTCATTTTGATGGTTTGCCTGAAGAAGGTTACTGGAATGAAGGAAAGTTTGCAGGCAAGAACACCCCTCCGCCATCTTATGATGCATGGGTAAAAAATAATTACGGCGAAACAAATACCAATTCAGTCGCAAATAATAACAACACAAAACCAACAAATAATCCGGTTACAACTCCTAACAATACAAAACCGAACAATAATAATCCTACACAAACAAATAATACAAAACCAAATAATCAAACCAATAACAGCAACACAAAACCCAATAATAATAGCAATACCAAGCCCAATAACAATACGGTAATTGTATCGGGCAATAATACTTCCGGGTTAAATACGACCAATTACAAAAAGAAGCTTGCTTTAATTATCGGTAACCAGTCGTATAAGTTTACAACTCCCTTGAAAAATCCAAGGAACGATGCACGTTCCATGGTACAGGTATTAAAAGATTGCGGGTTCGAAGTAATTGAAGTGATTGATGGCACCGGGCCTCAAATGAAGGCAGCTATCCGTGAATTTGGTGGTAAAGTAATCGGTTATGATGTTGCCTTGTTTTATTATTCAGGTCATGGAATGCAGGTAGATGAAAAAAATTATTTGATCCCGATTGATTTTAATTTGAAATCAAAAGCAGACGTAAAAGAAGATTGTCCCAATGTTTCATGGGTACTAAGCCGCATGGAAGTAGCAGGCACCAAGCTGAATATTGTAATACTCGATGCATGTCGTAATAATCCATTCGACAGGGGTTCCTTCGGAGAAAATGATCAGGATGATGGATTAGCTTCCATTACACCACCCGACAATACAGTTATATCATTTGCTACTGATCCCGGCTCTGTTGCCAGTGATGGTGTTGCAGGATCAAATGGGTTGTACACAGGTTCGTTGATCAAATATATCTCGTCGCCCAATATGCAAATAGAAAATGTATTTAAACTAACGGGAAGGGATGTAAAAGAAAAATCAAGCGGCAAACAAAAGCCCTGGCTCAATACAAACTTTTACGATATCTTTTATTTTAAAGTTCAATAAAACTAAATTTATATCCCTCCTGAAAAACCAGGAGGGATTTTTCTTATGACTCATTCAATCCTTGATGCCGCATACTGGAGCAACCGTTACCTGCAACACCAAACCGGTTGGGATATTGGATATAGCTCTACTCCCCTGCAGCAGTTCATGAATAGCATAACAGATAAGCATATTTCCATCCTCATTCCGGGCTGTGGTAATGCTTATGAAGCTGAATATTTATTGAAAGAAAAATTTACGGATATAACATTACTCGACATCTCTCCGGTTTTAACAGAGGACCTAAATAAAAAATTTGCTCATCAAACCATCAAAATCATTACTGCTGATTTTTTTGAACATGAAGGACAGTACGATTTAATACTGGAACAAACTTTTTTTTGCGCCCTGCATCCGTCGCAGCGGGAGTCTTATATAAAACAAATGCATCAATTGCTAAAGCCAGGTGGAAGGCTTGCCGGTGTTCACTTTAATAAAAGTTTTGAGGGCGGTCCGCCCTTTGGCGGAAGCAAAGAAGAATATGAACTACTCTTCAGCCAGTATTTCAGCATAAAAAAAATGGAGCCATGTTACAACTCCATTCAACCACGCAGTGGCACCGAATTATTTTTTATACTTGAAAAGTAAGTTACTTTCTTCCCATTTCTTTCAGATAGGCCACATGCGATGCAACAGCTAAACGCATCTTTGGATATTCAATGTAAGGAATATTGAACTCCCTGCAGGTTTCCCTGATGATTTTGCTGATGGCAGGATAGTGCACATGTGAAACTTTAGGAAAGAGGTGATGCTCGATCTGAAAATTCAAACCACCAACCAACGTTGAGATCAATTTATTTCTTGTGGCAAAATTGGCGGTTGTTTTCAATTGATGAATGGCCCACTCATCATCAATACGTCCATCATCTTCATTTGGCATGGGAAATTGTGTGTGCTCAACCGTATGTGCCAGTTGAAAAACAATACTGATTACAACACCGGCAAATATTGTTGAAACTAAAAATCCAACGAGCCATGGTACAAAGCCTGCAACATAAATAGGGAGTAAAACAAAAATAAAGAGGTGAATAAATTTAAAGAGCCAGAAAATAACATGATCACTTACATGCATTTTCTTCAAAGGCATTTTACCAATCTTTTGTGAAAAGTATTTCTGGTAATCCATCACAAAAATCCAAAGGATATAAAGAACAGCATAGAGAAACCAGAAATAATGGTGCTGGTATTTGTGTAACTTATATTTTTTCTGCGTGCTGCTCAACCGCATCCATGGCTGAATATCAATGTCATCATCAACACCATCAATATTTGTGTACGCATGATGAATGATATTGTGTTTTACATTCCACATAAAACTACTGCCACCCAGGATATTTAAAGAAAATGCCGCTACTACATTCACCGCTTTATGTTTACTGAAACTGCCATGTGAACCATCATGCATCACATTAAATCCAATGGCAGCTACAACGCCACCTAAAATGATGGATTCAACAATGCCCAAAAAAAGTCCGGGAGTAAAAAATACAAGATGAACATAAACGGCTATTAATACCGCTGCAAAGAATAATGCTTTAGCAACCAGCTTAAAGTTACCTGTAGGAGTTTTTCCAGCTTCTACAAAATAAGCATTCACCCTGTTTTTTAATTCTGTGTGAAACGATTGAGCCTTAACGGCAAATTTGATTGTAGTCATAATGATATTACGAAATTGCTGCAAATGTAATGCTTAATATCGGAGCTTAGGCAAACCGTTCAAATATTAACACACAACCAACTAACGTTCATCAGGTTGTAACCATAATCAAGGCGTCGAAGCTGCTGATCCCGATCCTTTTTTCAGTGATGTATCCTTCGCCATATTCTACCCCTATCCTTTTGCCAAACATTTTATGACGGGATATAATTGTTTCAAAATAGGCAGGTGTTGAAATATAGGTTTGTGGTTCGTTTAGGTCAGGGTTATGAAATTGTGTTGAATAGGCTTTTATGCTTTCCATTTTTTTTTCAAACACTGCAGAAATATCAAATATAAAATCAGGTTCAGCATACCTGTCCTGGATGTAATGAAATACATGTTTCGGCCGCCATGCTTCCTGTTGAACGCCATCAAACACAGTATCAATTTTTCTAAGTCCTGATAAAAAGCAGGCATCTGCCACCAGCTTTGATGAACGTCCATGATCAGGATGACGATCAACAATGGCATTACATATAACAATCTCCGGTTGATATTG
>JBKJNM010000062.1:0-17679 GCA_046593655.1 Lacibacter sp.
TAATGGAATCGGAACAACTTCCATATTGATTTACCAATTTGATGGTATAAGAACCAACCGCAGTATAAGTTTTCACTGGGTTGGTTTGTGTTGATGTTGTAGCATCTCCAAAGTCCCATTTGGATGATGTGGGAGCAGGTGCAGATAAATTTTGTAAGTTGATTGCTTTATTTACACAACCACTATCGGGTGCGCCAATTAAAATTTGAAAATTATTGAGCAGAATAATATTCGTTTTTGTGATGGTATCAATACAACCCTGACTGCTGCTTGTAATTAATCTTACTGTAAAAGGTCCTGCAGATAGATAAGCATGGGTTGGATTTTGAAGGGTGGATGTGTTTCCATCACCAAAATCCCATAAATACGACAAAGTAGGAGGCCCTGTTGAAAGATTGGTAAAACTAATTGTTTCTGGTGGCTTACAGTTCTGCGAAGGCGAAAATCCAAAGTCGGCGGTTACCCCGAGTGATACTTGAATATAGGCAGGTTTCACAACTGTTTTTGTACATCCTGCGCTGTTTGTAATGGTAAGGCTTACAAAATAAGTTCCTGATTTGGTATAGGTATAAGACGGGTTTTGTTGGGTAGATGTAGCTCCTGTGCCAAATGCCCAACTCCAGCTGGTAATGCTGCCAAAACCCGGATTGGACAGATCTGTGAATTGTACCCGAAGAGGGTAGCAACCTGAAGTAACATTTGAAGTAAAATTGGCTGTGGGAGGGGCGTTTACTGTAATATAATTTGTTTTAGTAAGCGTATTGCTACCGCTTCCATTTGTAACTGTAAGGGTTACTGTATAAGTACCCGGTAATGAATAAAAAGTTGATGGATTTTGTGAGGTTGAGGTATTGCCATTTCCGAGATTCCATTGCCAGGAAGTAGGGTTGCCGGTCGATTGATCAGTAAAGTTTACGATCATGGGGGCACAACCGTTAACTGGTGATGCTATGAAGTTGGCTGAAGGCGCTTGAGAAAATGATTGAAATACCCAAAAGAAAAAAATCAACAGAAGTAAACCCATCTTTTGTAAAAAAAGGCTGAAATGCAGGCGGGGGTTTAATTTCATAAGCACTATTACTGGTTTTATCGGGATATTCCGGTAAAGCTACAGGTTATTTTATTATTGGTTATTTGCAGATATCAGATACTATTCACAAAACGTTCGATGCCTGTGGATTATTTTACCAGCAGAAAATAGGCCAAAGTTTTTGTTGGTATCACATTACCGCTTACCTTTGCCGTCCGAAAAATAAAAGGGAACGAATGCCTACAATTCAACAATTAGTAAGAAATGGTCGTGAAATTATCAGAGCAAAAAGCAAGTCCCGTGCCTTGGACAGCTGCCCATTCCGCAGGGGAGTATGTACCCGTGTGTACACTACAACTCCTAAAAAGCCGAACTCGGCTTTGCGCAAGGTGGCAAAAGTACGTTTAACCAACAAAATCGAGATAATTGCCTATATCCCCGGTGAAGGGCATAACCTGCAGGAACACTCAATTGTGCTGGTGCGTGGCGGTCGTGTAAAAGATTTACCGGGTGTGCGTTACCATATCGTTCGTGGTTCTTTGGATACTGCCGGTGTTAAAGACCGCAAAAAAAGCCGTTCTAAATACGGTACCAAGAAAGAAAAAGCAAAAAAATAATCTGATAAAGTAATTCTTATATACAATGAGGAAGACGAAACCTAAAAAAATTGCGCTTGCACCAGATCCAAAGTTCAACGATGTATTGGTAAGCCGCTTTGTAAACAATTTAATGTGGGAGGGCAAAAAAAGTATTGCTTTCAATATTTTTTATGATGCAGTTGATAAAGTTGCAAAAACAACTGGGGAAGACGGCTACGAAGTATGGAAGAGAGCTGTTGCAAATGTTACACCTGCTGTTGAAGTACGCAGCCGTCGTATTGGTGGAGCTACATTCCAGATTCCTGCTGAAGTACGTGCCGACAGAAAAATTTCTTTAAGCATGAAGTGGTTGATCCGCTACAGCCGTGAAAGAAACGGACGCAGTATGTCGGATAAATTAGCAAATGAAATTGTGAGTGCAAGTAAAGGTGAAGGTGGTGCTTTTAAAAAGAAAGAAGATACACATCGTATGGCTGAAGCAAACAAAGCTTTTGCTCACTTCAGAACTTAATCAAAATAACTTCCAAATAATTATATCCCTCCTGCATTGTGGAGGGATTTTTGTTTTCTGTTTTTTTGCTTTGGTTGATTTTCAGCTCAGGAAAAATCCATATTTTTGCGCCGCCTAAATGAATAATCAAAGGTGAGGAGTGATGATAGTGAAACAGGATTATTTGTTGACCGGCGTTCTATGAGAGTATAATATCTACATATCAGCAACAGGTGTTCCGGTATAACGGATTAATCCTTCCCGTCAATATGCTGATAACCATCCGAAACCTGAAGTGTGCGACGCAACAGGTGCTAATCAAGGAAATAGTCGCTGGTAAACAATTATCACAACATCTTTTTTAAACAGATAAATATTCAAATCAAATAGTCATGGCAGACTTAAAATTTCAGAGAAACTTTGGTATTGCGGCTCACATTGATGCCGGTAAAACAACCACTACAGAGCGTATCCTGCGCTATACGGGTATGATTCACAGAATTGGTGAAGTACACGATGGTGCAGCTACTACTGATTGGATGGAACAGGAGAAAGAAAGAGGTATTACCATTACTTCAGCAGCTGTTAGTTGTAATTGGAGTTTTCCTACAACCAAAGGTGTTGCCAATGCAGATACTAAAAAATATTCATTCAACATTATTGATACTCCCGGGCACGTAGATTTTACTGTAGAAGTAGAACGTAGTATGCGTGTACTGGATGGTTTAATTGCGTTATTCAGTGCAGTGGATGGTGTGGAGCCACAATCGGAAACTGTATGGCGCCAGGCAAACCGTTACAATGTACCCCGCATTGGATTTGTAAATAAAATGGATCGTAGCGGAGCTGACTTCTTAAACGTTGTGAAGCAGGTGCGTGAAATGCTTGGATCAAAAGCTGTTCCTCTTCAGTTGCCTATTGGTGCTGAAGATGATTTTGCAGGTGTGGTAGATCTAATTAAGATGAAAGGGATCATCTGGCATATGGAAACAGAAGGAATGACCTTTGATGAAATTGAAGTGCCTGCTGATTTAGTGGAAGAAGCGAATGAGTGGAGAGCAAGTTTAGTAGAAGCAGTTGCTGAATATGATGACAGATTAATGGAAAAATTCTTTGATGATCCTAATAGCATCACCGAAGATGAATTACATGAAGCTATCCGTAAGGCAACGGTTGACCTCAGCATTGTTCCAATGCTCTGTGGATCATCTTTTAAAAATAAAGGCGTACAAACAGCACTGGATGCTGTATGCCGTTACTTACCAAGTCCTGTTGATATTGCACCTGTAGAGGGCATCAACCCCGATAGCGGTGAAACTGAAGTTCGTAAGCCTGACGTAAAAGAACCTTTTGCAGCTTTGGCATTCAAAATTATGACGGATCCTTTTGTTGGTCGTTTAGCATTCTTCCGGGTGTATAGCGGTCATTTAGATGCCGGTTCTTATGTATTGAATGTAAGAAGCGGAAAGAAAGAACGTATCAGCCGTATCATGAAAATGTTTGCTAACAAGCAAAACCCGATCGACTTTATTGAAGCAGGTGATATTGGTGCAGCTGTTGGTTTCAAAGAAATTAAAACAGGTGATACATTGTGTGATGAAGATTATCCAATCACCTTGGAGAATATGTTTATTCCTGAGCCTGTAATTTCTCTGGCTGTTGAGCCGAAAGCACAAGCTGATGTTGATAAGATGGGCTTGGCTATTTCTAAACTGGTGGAAGAAGATCCTACACTTCGTGTAAAGACCGATGAAGAAACAGGGCAAACAATTTTAAGTGGTATGGGTGAATTACATCTCGAGATCATTGTTGACCGGATGAAGCGTGAATTTAAAGTAGAGATCAACCAGGGTGCTCCGATGGTGGCCTATAAAGAATCATTTAAACAAATGGTTCAACATCGTGAAGTGCTGAAAAAGCAATCGGGTGGCAGAGGTAAATTTGCTGATATCATATTTGAAATAGGACCTGCTGATGCTGAGTGGTTGACAGAAAACCCGGGTAAAGGCTACCAGTTTGTCAATGACCTGTTTGGTGGATCAATTCCAAAAGAATTTGTTCCTGCCATTATTAAAGGGTTTGAAAATGCAATGACCAATGGTGTATTAGCAAATTATCCGATGGTTGATATGAAAGTGCGTGTGTTTGATGGTAGTTTCCATGATGTGGATAGCGATGCAATGAGTTTTGAATTGTGTGCTAAGAGTGGTTTTCGTGAAGCAGGACGCAAAGCAAAACCAACCTTGCTGGAGCCTATCATGAAAATAGAAGTTGTAACACCTGATCAGTATATGGGTGATGTAACGGGTGATCTCAACCGTCGTCGTGGTATGCTGGAAGGAATGGATACAAAAGGAAATGCACAAGTGATCAGAGCTAAAGTTCCATTAAGTGAAATGTTTGGTTATGTAACACAATTGCGTTCATTGTCATCTGGCCGTGCAACTTCAACCATGGAGTTCAGTCACTATGCACCTGCACCAAATAATGTTGCTGAAGAAGTAATAGCAAAGGTGAAAGGGAAAGTGAGTGCGTAATTAAACAAAATATTTAAAATCAAAATCCTGCTGTTAAGGCGGGATTTTTTTTGTACTAATCCGTCAAACGAGGGCGTCAGACGGAAAAATAAAAAACGCTGCATTTATCAATGCAGCGTTTAACGATTAAGATTTTCAAATTAAATTATCTGCTGTTCGCATCATTCATCCGGATACTTCTGCCTTTGAATTTTTTACCATCAATAGCAGTGATCATTTGTTTGGCAGCGCTGCTGTCAACTTCAACCCAACTGTTTAAATCACGCATATCAATTTTTCCAAGCACTTCTTTTCGCAGTTCACTCATATCTAAAATAAATTGCAGGAAGCTTGCTTTGTAAAAGCCATCTTTTGTGCCGAGGTTTACAAAAAGTTTGGTGTAACCACCACTTCCGCCGCCATTAAAATCCCGGCCCTGTGTGTCACGGTATGGTTTACGACCTTCTGCATTACTACGACCCGGCACCATGCGCTCACGTTCTCTCTCACGGCCAACACCACGACCATCTTTTTTGAACTTGTCAAATTCACGACCACGTTCACGGATGTTGAGATCTTCTGCATTTTCATAATATTTCAGAAAGCGGTCAAACTCCATCGATGCAACACGTTTCAGGATATCTTCTTTGGTCATTTCTGCAAATTTTTCCTGCAGCATCGGTACATAGGTTTCATATTCCTTGTTGCTTACATCTGTGCTGATCAATTTATCCATGAATGAAAAGAATTGCTTGCGGCAAACATCTTTTCCTGTAGGAATCTCCAGTTTATGAAACTGAGCTTGGGCAATACGTTCTATCTGGCGAACCTTGCCAATTTCACGGCTATGTACAATACTCATACAAATACCTGTCTTTCCTGCACGGCCTGTACGACCACTGCGGTGAGTGTACACTTCCAAATCATCGGGCAATTCATAATTGATGACGTGGGTAATATCTTTTACATCAATACCACGTGCCGCTACATCGGTTGCAATGAGCAGTTGTAATGTTCTATCACGGAACTGACCCATTACTGCATCTCTTTGTTGTTGTGTGAGATCACCATGCAATGCATCAATATCATAACCTTCCCGGGTTAATTTTTCTGAGATCGACTGTGCATCAACTTTAGTTCTTGTAAAGATGATGCCATAAATGCCAGGATTGAAATCAATCAGCCGTTTCAACGCTTCATAACGATGTTGCGATGAAACAACAAAATACTGATGATCAATATTTACATTGGCCGTATTCATTTTGCCAACGGTTACTTCAACCGGATCTTTCATGTATTTGCGGCTCACCTTTTTTATTTCAGCCGGCATAGTTGCACTGAATAACCAGGTACTTTCTTTCTTGGGTGTGTTTTGCAGAATGAATTCAATATCATCCTGGAAACCCATGTTAAGCATTTCATCTGCTTCATCCAGCACCACATATTTAATTTCTCCAAGATTAATTGCTTTGCGTTCAATCAAATCAATCAAACGACCGGGAGTTGCTACAACAATCTGTACACCTCTTTTGATGTCACGGATTTGCATACCAATAGAGGCGCCACCATACACAGCCACTACATGGATACCCTTCATGTGTGTTTTAAAAATTTCCATCTCTTTTACAATCTGTAAACAGAGCTCACGGGTGGGGCATACAATTAATGCCTGTGGATGTTTTTTACTTTCATCGAGCAGGTGCAGTAAGGGTAACCCAAATGCCGCTGTTTTGCCGGTGCCTGTTTGTGCAAGGCCTATCAAATCTGTTGTTCCGCTTAATAAAACGGGGATCGCTTTTTCCTGAATGGGGGTGGGGGTTGTAAAACCGAGTTCACTAATCGCTTTCATCAATCTTTCGTCCAAACCAAGCGCTTCAAATGTGTTCATAATACTATAAAAAATTTGCCGCAAAGGTAAGGTATTATGGGCAGGAATGAGGGATTTAAGACCTTCAATTGCCTTCCTGTCTTACATTTGCACGCAAAAGAGATTTGATGCGTAAACTGAGCATGGATGAACTGAACCGTAAATCGGTTGATGAATTCAAAGAAGCAGAGAAGAATAAAGTGATTGTTGTGCTGGAAAACATCCGAAGCATGCAGAATGTGGGAAGTGTATTCCGTACGGCTGATGCATTTTTAGCAGAAGCCATTTACCTGGTTGGTTATACTCCGCACCCACCCCACCGTGATATTCATAAAACAGCGTTGGGTGCAACAGAAACAGTTACATGGAAGTACTTTCAGCAAACAACCGATGCCATTGCAGAACTAAAAACCGCCGGATATAAGATAATCGGTATTGAACAAACACAAGGGAGTATATTGTTGCAGGATTTTAAGAAAGAAGCTGATGAAAAAATTGCTCTCATTTTTGGTAACGAAGCAGCAGGAGTAGAAGAAGAAACGTTGAAACTATGTGATGCCTGTATTGAAATTCCGCAGTTTGGGATGAAACATTCATTGAATATTTCAGTAGCGGCAGGGGTGATATTATGGGAATTACACGGAACAGGATTGTAACAAACTAAAATAGTTGGAAAGGATGACTAAAGTAAAAAACTATTTAAGCCTCATTAAATTTTCGCATACCATTTTTGCGTTACCGTTTGCGTTGATTGGTTTTTGCGTTGGTTTTTATTCATTACCACATTCTGTGATTCCGGGATGGCATTCAATTGTAATTCCTGATTGGCAATATCCCGATCTATTGAAAAGATTTATCCTGGTTCTTCTCTGCATGATCTTCGCCAGAAGTGCAGCCATGGCCTTTAACCGTTATTTAGACAGAACCTTTGATGCAAAAAACCCTCGCACTGCCATTCGTGAGATACCAGCAGGAATTATTACTGCTAATAGTGCATTGATGTTTACGATTATCAGCAGTGTATTGTTCATTGTAACGACTTATTTTATTAATACCATTTGTTTTGCTTTATCGCCTGTTGCATTACTGGTGGTACTGGGTTACAGTTATACCAAACGCTTTACACCGCTTTGTCATTTGGTATTAGGACTTGGGTTGTCATTAGCACCCATTGGTGCTTACCTCGCAGTTACAGGTGTGTTTGCTGTGTTGCCAATTTTATTTTCGTTCACTGTTTTGTTTTGGGTGAGCGGCTTTGATATTATTTATGCCTTGCAGGATGAAGAATTTGATAAACAATACGAACTCAAATCAATACCAGCATGGTTGGGAAAAGCAAAAGCGTTGCGTGTATCTGAATTGTTGCATGTATTAGCTGCTTTGTGTGTGATTGCTGCAGGTTTTTATGGTGGATTTGGATGGTTGTATTGGATCGGAGTGGCTGTATTTGTGAGTATGTTAATTTATCAACACTCGGTTGTAAAACCAACAGATCTTCGAAGAGTGAACTTAGCATTTATGACGGCCAATGGAATTGCCAGTGTTGTGTTTGCGGTGTTTGTAATCATTGATATTCTAATCTGATGGCAAGAATCCTTTGTATCGATTTTGGAGGTAAACGAACAGGGCTGGCAGTAACCGATCCTTTGCAAATCATTGCGACTGGCTTAACAACTATTGACACCAAAGACTTTATCCCCTTTCTGAAAGATTATTTTTTAAAAGAGCAGGTGGAAAAAATTGTCATCGGTATGCCTACCAACTGGGATGATACTGATACCCATGCCACACCGTTAGTAAAAAAGGCTATTGAACAATTAAAGAAAAATTTTCCCTCCATTCAGGTTGAAACGGTTGATGAAAGATATACTTCCAAAATGGCTAAAAATGCTATGCTTGAAATGGGATTGAAAAAAAGCCAGCGCAGGGATAAAAAACTGGTGGATGAAATTGCAGCTACCATTATGCTACAGGAATATATGCAAAGGATGTCTGATGTCTGATGTTGGATGCCTGATTTAGCTTCGCCTGCATTGCTTATCTTCGCCGTTTTAAATTTATTTCAGGTTGATGTTTGTTGATACATCGAATATCAGACATCCTCCATAAGATATAAAAATTGATTGCATGATTCTTCCCATTGTTGCTTACGGTTTTGAAGTACTGAGAAAAATAAGCAAGGATATTACACCTGCTTATCCCAACCTCAGTAAGTTAATTGAAGATATGTGGGAAACTATGTATTCCTCTAATGGAGTGGGTCTTGCAGCTCCACAGATAAACCGTGATATCAGATTGTTTGTGATGGACACAGCGCAAATGTTTGCCAATATGGATGAAGAAGAAACATTATTATATCCTGATACTCCCGGAATAAAGCAGGTGTTCATTAATGCACATGTGGAAGAATTACATGGTGATGATTGGGTGTATAACGAAGGGTGCTTAAGTATTCCCAAGATACGTGAAGATATTTACCGTGCAGAAGAAGTAACCATGCAATACCTCGATGAAAATTTTGTTGAGCATGTAAGCACCTTTGATGGTTTAACGGCCAGGGTCATTCTTCATGAATATGATCATATTGATGGTAAGCTGTTCATCGACTATCTCAAACCCTTAAAACGGAAATTATTAAAGGGTAAGTTGGATGATATTTCAAAAGGTAAAGTAAGTGTGGATTATAAGATGCTGTTTCCAAAATAACACTCCCCGTCTGACGCCCTCGTCTGACGTGATCAATGACTTTCATTTATGACGGTGAGTCTTGCAAAGAATTATTTCTTTACTCATCTCCCGTTAAGTTTTTAGCCTTGGTGTAAACTCTCCACTTCTCAATTACTTTCTGCATATCAACAGCCAGCTCACTTTCAAATAACATGCGTTTTTGAGTTTTAGGATGTGTAAACCCTAATGTTTCTGCATGCAGTGCCTGTCTTGCACAAATGGAAAAACAATTATCAACAAACTGTTTGTACTTGGTATAAACAGTTCCTTTTACAATACGATCGCCACCGTAGGTATCATCATTAAACAATGGATGACCAATATGCTGCATGTGTACACGGATCTGGTGTGTACGCCCTGTTTCCAGTCTGCATTCAACTAAAGTGGTGTACCCAAACCGTTCCAGTACTTTATAATGTGTAGTCGCTTCTTTGCCATGCTCTCCATCAGGATATACATCCATAATTTTTCTGAAACGCTGATGCCTGCCCACATGACCAGTAATAGTTCCGTTTTCTTCTTTCAAATCGCCCCAAACCAATGCCACATATTTCCGTTCGACGGTATGATCAAAAAACTGTTTGGCTAAATGCACACTTGCCTGCTCATTTTTTGCTAATACCACCAAACCAGTTGTATTCTTATCAATGCGGTGTACCATCCCAAAACGTGGCAGTTCATCTTCTGTTAAATCAGGTTGCTGTTGTTGCAAATACCATACAACACCATTTACAAGTGTGCCGCTGTAATTACCACTGCCCGGATGCATCACCATTCCCGCCACTTTATTTACAACCAATACAGATTGATCTTCATAAACAATGTTGAGGGGAAGTTCTTCGGGTTTGATCTCTGTATCTTCCGGTGAAGTATCGGAAAAAGTAATGATCTCATCCCCCGGTTTTACTTTGTAATTCGCTTTTACGGGATTATTGTTGACAATAACAAAGCCGGTTTCAATACCACGTTGTACTTTATTGCGGGTAGCGCCTTCAATTTTAGTCATTAAAAATTTATCAATCCGCAACGGTTCTTGTCCCTTGGTTACCACAAATCGTTTCCGCTCGTATAACTCTTCTGAGCCATCACCATTTTCCAATTCGTTATCCTGTGCCAGTATTTCTTCTTCCTTCATTATCTGCAAAAATAAGCCCTGGAGGTTTATGAATTCATTTCATTGTAGTTTTGCCGTTCATGAAGCAACAGGTATTATTTGAAGATTTAGGGTTGATGCCATATAAACAGGCATGGGATTACCAGGAAACTTTGTTGCAGCAGAACCTTGAAATAAAGAGGAAGCTCAGAGTTTTAGCAGACAGGCCAGTGCCGATAGTTGTTAACAATGAATTATCGGAGAGCCATCATTCACCATTCATCACTTGCCTGCCGGTAGGCAAGGTTCACCATTCACCTCTAACAACCAGCCTTCATTTACTTTTAGTAGAACATCCTCCTGTTTATACACTCGGCAAAAGTGGAGATATGAAAAATATTCTCATTGGAGAAGAAGAACGCATTGCAAAAGGGATTGAATATTTTCCTGCAAACAGGGGAGGTGATATTACTTTTCACGGTCCGCAGCAAATTGTTGGTTATCCCATTCTTGACTTAGAAAAATTTGAAACAGACATCGGCAAATACTTGCGTAAACTGGAAGAAGTAATCATCTTAACCATGGCTGAGTATGGGTTGAAAGGCGAACGAAGCAAAGGTGAAACAGGTGTGTGGCTTGATCCTGATATAAAAGGAAACGAACGAAAGATCTGTGCCCTGGGTGTGCGTTGCAGCCGCTGGATCACCATGCACGGATTTGCATTTAATGTGAACACTGATCTGGATTATTTCAATTATATCATTCCTTGTGGTATTGAAAACAAGCAGGTGACTTCTTTACAAAAAGAGTTAAACCACAAAGTTGACTTTGAAGAAGCTAAAGAAAAAGTAAAACGGAATTTTGAAAAAGTGTTTGATGTAAGTTTATAAGGGTTTGGCAAAATAAATGAGCATATCCGCATTCCCAAATACCAACTCTTTTCCATCTGCTTTATAGATCAATAAATTCCAGGTGTGATTTCCTGCTTTAATTTCAACGCTCTTGTCCTTAACTATAAGGGTGCAGGGAAGTGTTTCTGATTTTTCTCTTGTATAGCAAGTGATCTCCGCAATAGCTGTATAATCATTTACAGCAGAAATGTTTTTAATATTTTTAATAAAAACGGTATTTGAGTCCAACGCACCGGGTTTGCCTTTTCTGCGATAGATGTTCCAACCGCCAATGATATCAGCAATTTTAAATGAAACAGGAGTTACATAAGCGGGTTCTGTAACTTCGTTTTTACCCAACGTTTCACGCCAGAAGATTTCCTTTTTTTCCAACACATGAATAAAGCCTTCATCATTATATAATATGATTTGGTTTGGCTTCACCGACAGAATGGTATAAATATCTGCGGCAGCGATGAGCACATTGCCGGGTTCTTCAATCATCGCATATCCACGCATGATGTTTTTTGTTCCATCTCTGGTTTCCAGTTTATCGGGAGCAGTAAAGTGTAGATAAATAGTATCACCAATGCTCAGCTCTTTCTTGTTTTCGAGCATTCGTTTTACTTCCTGCCACTTGCCCAGAAATTGGTCCAGTTCATACTGTTGCTCCGGCTTTCCTTGTTTGTTATTTGACTTATTAATAGGAGTTGTGCCCTTTCTGGATACTTGTTGGGCAGTGCTGGTTTGTGCAATCAGCAGCATAGAAGCAATCAGGAGTAGGGCGCTTTTTTTCATGACAATAGTTTGAGCAAATTTGGATTAAGGGTTTTACTCTTCTACAAAATACAAAAACCTATCCAAAAAGTTAAATACTTTCTTAATTTGTTAGTTATCTGTTGTGATGAGGAACTTGTTTTTTTCCTTTAATTGACCATTTTCCATCAGTTCAAACATATACCATCCCGATTTGAGGAAGTTCACTTTATCTAAAGTGAGATAGGTTTCTTTAACCTGTGGGATAAGAAATAAGAAACTGCCATCTTCTTTCATAAATTTAATGGAATACTTCTTTACAGCAGCATCGGGTAGATTAATAACTGCATTGCCGTCGTAACCCGTAAAAATATAAACAGAGGGCACCCATACAGGTTTAGAAAATACACTTGGCTTTTCTTCAGGAAATTTTTGTTTTTCAAAAGGGATGGTTGCAGGAGGAATATATGTAGATGTATCCAGTATCAGCCTTTTTGATGGTGTAAAAAGATAATTGGAACCTTCAAATAGAATAAACACCCGGTAAAAGCCACTGTCGTTCTTCGCTGTTTTATCAGTATAGGAATAACTTTTTACATTGGGATTGGGTAGTGAATGGATGGTACTGAAATTACGGGTACTGTCTTTTGAACGTTGGATATTGATTTGTGAAACACTTTTAAACGCACTGCTCCAACTGATAATGATTTCACCATTTCTTTTTTTAGCTGAAAATTTAGGAAGGGTATCGGTTTGTGCAAACAGTAATCCGTAACAGATAATAGCTGCAAAAAGCAAAAATAGTTTCTTCATGGATGAGGTATGTCCGGGTGGTTTTGTTGTTTCTTCAACGCAAATATAGTGCCGTTCAGTATACTAAGGTGCCCGCCTGGAGGCTCTTGTTTCCCTGTAACCCTCCCGTGTGCAGGACGATTATTTTATTTGTGTAATGAAAATAATTCTGTTCAGCTAAGGTTATCAGGGCCTGCATTAATTTACCGGTATAAATAATATCGGTTGGGATGGATGTTTTAATATAAAATAAATTCATAAAATTGATCTGTTCATTATTCTGTTTTGCATAGCCTTCACCTGCATGATCAAACAAAACAATTTTTTGTGCTGCAGATTCTATGGTTGAATGTTTTTCTAAAAACAAACTTCTTTCTTCCTTTTTTATTTTCAACACAGGAATTCCAATGACTGTTTGATGAGCTTTGGCCGATGCGGCAATTCCCTTAAATGTAGTACCTGTTCCCATACAGCAAAGGATATGAGTGTAGATATCTGCATTGTCAATCACGGATAGAATTTCTTTGCATCCGTTAAGTCCTTCTTCATTATCTCCACCTTCAGGCACAAATAAAAAATGAGGGTGATGGCTGAGAATATTTTCAACACTTGCACTGTTTTTCCTGTAATCTTTCCTGTCAACAGCTATCAACTCCATCTGTTGTTCTTCACAAAACGATAATGTGGAATTTAAAGGCTTCATTATCTCTCCACGAATTATTGCTGCAGATTGAAGCCCTTCTGTATTGCACGAATAGGCAGTTGCCGCAAGATGATTGGAAAAAGCTCCACCCATTGTAATAATTCCCTGCTTGCCTTCCCTTTTCGCCCTTGCTACATTGTATTTGAGCTTAAAAAATTTATTGCCCGAAACAAATGGATGCATTTCATCAAGTCTTGCTACAGTAAATTGAAAATGGGAGCCATCGCTTAGAGCCCAGTCAACTTCTGTACATTTTATGATTGGCAGGTTCATTTGCATGATTTCGGCAACGATTGTTTCTTATCTTCGCAGCGCTCAAAAATAATTGATTACATGCAACCAACTTTATTGATATTAGCTGCGGGTATGGCCAGCCGTTACGGCAGTATGAAACAGATTGAAGGATTCGGACCATCGGGCGAGACCATCATGGACTATTCCATTTATGATGCCATCCGTGCAGGGTTTGGAAAAGTAGTGTTCATCATCCGCCACGATTTTGCAGATCAGTTCAAAACAATATTCGAATCCAAACTAAAAGGTCGTATTGAAATTGATTATGTGTATCAGGAATTGAATTCTTTTACCAATGGGTTTGATATTCCTTCTACCCGTGTGAAGCCCTGGGGAACTGCACATGCTATTTTATGCGCAAAGGATGTTATCAAAGAGCCCTTTGCAGTGATTAATGCTGACGATTTTTATGGAAGAGATGCTTTTGAAAAAGCAGCAGCTTTCCTTATAAATGAAAGTAATCCTGAACACCACGCCATTATTGGTTATGACCTGGCAAAAACACTCAGTGCAAATGGAACTGTAAGCCGTGGTGTTTGCGAAACTGATGCAAACAATCATCTCTTAAGCATTGCAGAACGCACCAAAATTTATGCTGAAGAAGGGAAGATTGTTTTTGAAGATGGAGAGGGGAAACATGACGTACCAACCCAGTCGAGTGTGAGTATGAATTTTTGGTGTTTTGATGATTCTGTTTTTTATCTCACCAGGCAATTGTTCAAAACATTTTTAACTGAACATGGGCATGAAGAGAAATCAGAATTCTTTATTCCCATTGTGGCTGATGCTTATATCAAAGATGAATTGGGTGTCATCAAAGTAATTCCTACTTCTGCACAATGGTTTGGTGTTACCTATAAAGAAGATGCACCGGGTGTGGAGCAAAGTGTAACGGATCTGGTTGCCAGCGGTGAATACCCAACTTCTTTGTGGAGTTAATTGATGATAACAACTCCTGATTGAACCTTCCTGTTATCTTTCATCAAACGGAAATAATATATCCCTTTGGGCAGATTTAATAAGGAAAGCTGTTGCGGATAATCAGTTAACTTTTTTTGCAGCACAACTCTTCCATTATTATCAATCAGTTGAAATTGTAATGCTTCATTCTCTGCAAGAACTGTAAGTGAGCCATTTCTTTGAACGGGATTTGGGTAAACAACGGCAGGGTTTGTTCCTACAAAATAAATGATAGCAGTTGATGAATATATCAACCGGCCATCTGTTAATTCAATAACAGCCCGGTAGATATTGCTGCCGGGTATTATGGATGGATCAATTGATTGGTATTGTAAACCGTTAATCGTTGTTATCTTTTCAACCAGTCGGAATCCTGTAGTTGTTTGTTTTTCAAAACGAATGGACTTTACCTGGTACGTTGTTCCTAATTCAAGCAACAGATTCCCTTCATTTGAAAGAGTAAGGTTTGCCAAAAAACTTTTTACATAACATCCGGTTCCCTGGGTTTCATAATTAAATGTATAAGTTCTTACCGCCGCTTTGTTGTTGAGTAGGGGCGTAACTGAATAATATTTTGATGGGCTTGCAGTTTTTGAAATGACAACAAATGTATCGGTGGTTATAAAAAAAGGTTCCATATACTGATTACCTAAATGGGAAAGCTGATAACCTGACGCAGCTGCAACTCTCGGCCAGCTGATGAGGAACGAATCAGGGCAATTAAAACCTACCGTAGTGTTAATGCGTTTTGAAATGGTAAATGTATCTGTTGTAAAAGTTGAAGTGTTGATCTTCATACGCAGCAATGCTTTACTGAAGAGATCGGGGGTTGATAGTTTGTAATATCCTTTTGTAAGATCAATATTATTTGAAACCAATTGCCAGTTGTTACCATTGTCAATGCTCATTTCCAATTGCGCTGTTAAGTTATTGAAGCCCGATTCAAAACGAATAACATTTGTTTGTGCAGGAAATAAGTGATCTGTTGATGTTGGAAAATACCAACTGAATGTATCGGTAGAATCCAATTGATAGGCAATTGAAAAGTTCTGTGTACCTAAAGGGATTGCAAACCCCTTTACATTGAATTCATAATTTCCTGCCAGTGGGTTATCAAGAGTAATTTGTTCAACTACATTTAAACTATCTCTTTTTCTTACAGGTAATTGCTGCAAGGCAGTAATATTTGCAGTTGAATTCAATACCCAAGGTTGGCACACAGTAGTGGTTGCTACATACCACAGTTCAAGATCAAGATCGTTCACCAATGCTTTAACTGTGTTAGGAGCTGCCTGTGGATCGGCCCACACCAATGTTAATTTTAACTGTTTGATACCGGCAGGAATGGTAATGATGAATTGTTGTTGCGAATTATTTGATACTGTTCCTTGAAAATATCTGCTTGATAAAATTGTGTTCGCAGCTTTATATGCATTCATACTGCCATATCCCGATTTGAAATCAATACCTGTTGCATCTATATCATCTGCACTGTTTAATAATACTGCTTTAATAAGTGATGATGGCGCAGCAACTCCGTTGTTTTTTTGTTTATATGTTTGATGCAGAACTGCTGCAACACCCGATACTAAAGCCGTAGCACCTGAACTTCCATCTTCACCAAATGCAACTAACTCCGGTTTTACTCTTCCATCAAATGCAGGACCTTTTGAACTGGGTGCTAAAACAATTCCAAAAGAATCGATATGCCCTACAGTGATGATGTTTTTTGACTGTTTAAAATTTCCTGTAAGGTTCGCATAACCTGCAATGCCTGTATACTGACCTGTTGTTGAAGCAAGTGTTCCTGAATTACCTGCAGAAAAAAGATGCAATAAGGAATTGTTATTGATCACCGATGCATCATAACCTGTTGCTTCGATCCCATAGTAATTTTCAACAACTGTACCGTAGGAATGATTTTGTATAAGAATAGATGATGTTTGATAATAACTGTTGGGCTCTGGCAATAAATTCTGAAAACTGGCTGAGCTGAGATTGCTTCCCCATGCAGCCCCTTTTGTATTGTACCAGCTATTGCCTCCACCTGCTGCCATGGTTGCCATAATAGAAGCATGTGATGATGAGGTTGTTGCTGCAAAAGTTGAAGGAAGTATTCTGTTTTTGAAATCAATATCAGTTGTATCAAACCGTTGTTCTTTAACGGAAATGTTAATTGTGTTTCCATTCAACATTGGAAACCTATTTTGTATAGTTGATATTTTATTAGCAGCATAATCAACAAAGCCAAACAGTAACTCTTCTTTAGCTTTTTTCTTTACATCTACAGCAAGGACTATTGGATGAAGCAAGAGTTTTTCAACTTCTATCCATGTGCATTCAATCACTGCAAGCTGTGCAGGTTCATAAACTGAAACAAGTTTGATTGATTTGTTTTGCTTAATCAGCAGGTCGAACTGTATAAGATTGGTTGTTGCAATACTGTATAAATTACTCCCTTTTGGCTTTTCAGTACGTAATTGCAAAGAAAGCAGGGGCGATAGTTTATCCACAGGCTTTTTAGCGGTTTGCTGCGCTGTTAGAGATAAAGAAATGAGAAAAACAAATAGGAAAAGAATGAATTTGATTCTTTTAGGCTGAACAAGTTTAAAATTGTTTAAATAAAATTTCATGAATTAATTCTAATGATGAAAACCTTCTAGCAGCCTGATCCTTCTATTTCAGGGAATGCTTCTTCGTGTTTTTACTAAAATTATGAAGGATATCCTCCTGATTTGTCAATAGTTCAAAAAAATAAAGGGTTTATCAAATAAATTTAAATAATTTTAAACCTCTTATTTTTTTTAATCCTAAACAATAAAGACATGAGAAGAATTCTTTCTATAGTTGCAGTAGCCTTGTTTGCAACACTCTTTATGATTGCTTGTTCAAAAGCATCTAAAGAAACAGGTGCCGAAATTTCACAGGATGTATTAAACCAGATTACTGCTTTAGGTTTTTC
>JBKJNM010000060.1:0-7423 GCA_046593655.1 Lacibacter sp.
GCATTTCAAATACAGGTATTTGCCATTGGGGATGGAACGGCAGGAAGAGAAACAGAACAGTTCATTAAAAAATTAAACCTGGCCTTGCCCATTTTTTTGGTGAATGAAGATGGTGCATCTGTTTACAGTGCAAGTGAAGTGGCAAGAGAAGAATTTCCTGATAAAGACATTACCATACGTGGTGCCGTAAGTATTGGAAGAAGATTAATGGATCCATTGGCTGAACTGGTAAAGATTGATGCCAAGAGTATTGGTGTTGGTCAATACCAGCATGATGTAAATCAAATGCGCTTAAAAGAACGATTGGATCAAACAGTTGAAAGCTGTGTGAACCAGGTGGGTGTTAACCTTAATACGGCCAGTAAACAATTGCTTAGTTATGTAAGCGGCATCAACAGCAGCATTGCAGAGAATATTGTGAAGCACAGAAATGAAATCGGCAAGTTTAAAAATCGAAAACAATTACTGAAAGTACCAAGACTGGGTGAAAAAGCATTTGAACAATGTGCAGGTTTTTTGCGTATTCCTGATGGTGAAAATGCATTGGATAAAAGTGCTGTACATCCCGAAGCTTATTCATTGGTTGAGAAAATGGCAGCCGATCTGCAATTAAAAGTTGGGGATTTGATTGGTGATGAAACGAACATCAAACAAATCGCATCAAAAAAATATATGAATGAACAATTTGGCGAATTAACAATCACCGATATTTTAAAAGAATTAATTAAGCCAGGTCTGGATCCACGCAGCGAAGTACAGGTATTTGAATATGCCAATATATTTAAGATTGAAGATGTATCGCCGGGTATGGTGGTTCCCGGTATGGTTACCAACCTTACACGTTTTGGTGCTTTTGTTAATATTGGAGTAAAGCAGGATGGCCTTGTACATGTATCAGAAATTTCACACGACTATATTACTGATCCTGCAGAAAAATTAAAGTTGAATGACAAAGTAATGGTGAAAGTAGTGGAAGTTGATATTTCCCGTAAACGAATTGCTTTATCCATTAAACAAACAATGGATGCACCTGCAAAAAATAGTAGATTAAATACGCCGGTTAAAAGGTCTGAAAATAAAGGTTCTGTAATTCAAAAGAAAAAAGAAGACTTAAGCAGTATGAGTATGAATGATGCACTCAGTGTACTGAAGAATAAATTCGGGAAATAATTTTTACATATAATAACAAAAAGGCGCCGACAGACTTTTGATCATGACTGCGCCTCTTTCAGTTCGGAATCTTACAATCTGAAACCGACTGTAAAACTCAAAACTCTGTGTTTATTTTTATCATCTGCATTACTGTTGGTTCCTGATGCCAGCTTGGCAAGGCCCAAACCGTAATTCACTGAGAAAACTGCTTTTTCACCTTCAAAACCAACGGTGCCATTTAATCCATAATCAAAGCGGCGCATAATGCCAAAGCCTGCTCCTTCTTCATCAGATGTTAATGGATCATCATTAGAAAATTGAATTGCTTCATCCCTGCTGTAACTGATACCAAGGAACTTTCCCTCTTCTTTTATTTTACCTGCAACACCCATTGCTATATATGGTCCTGCCCCTGCAAAGAATTTTGAATTACCGCCTAAGGGTGCTTTAAATACAATATTCACCGGAACTTCTACATACATTGGATTACTGGTAGATGTGTGATAAGTTGCATTACTTGAGTTTCCTGTTTGTGTTTTTGTTCCTTTACCTGTAAATAAAATTCCCGGTTGTACGGCGAGAAATGATGTAATGGGAATGTCGCCATGCAAACCAGCATGAAAGCTAACCAGTGATTTGGCATCATCAATATCACCATTGGTGTTTATTGATACATTTGCGAGGTTTAAACCGCCTTTAAGAACTACAGAAGATTTTTGTGCAAAAAGGGTTCCTGTAATAGTCGTTAGAATAAATAAATAACTGAGTTTTAGATTCATAGAGATTAATTTTTTGAACAATTCCCAAACACCATGCCAAAATAGAATGGTTGAATGACAATCTAATACATGATACCTTTTTTTACTGATGCGTTGCCTCTTACAAAAAGATAACATACATAATATTTTTATTTTAGAAGAAATAATAGCAAACCATTATTATCAATTAACTGCCCCCATTTTTGAAATAATATACTTCTATGTCAAAAAGAATTTATTCTATCAGCCTGTTGTTCTTATTTAGTTTTCTTTTTGGCTATGTAATCGTTCGGGCTGTTCAGCTTTCACTCACACATGATGAAAGTGCAACAACAGACCTGGTATCTGTATCACTTGCTGATATCATGTTTGCTTCAAATCAATTTCAAACGGCAAATAATCATATTCTCCATTCTATTCTCATGAAATGGAGTGTGTTGTTATTTGGCTGGAAAGAGTGGGCCATCCGTTTGCCCAACCTGTTGTCGTTTGTTTTATATTTTCTTGCTGCAGCCTGGTATGTGAAACGGCTTACACAAAATTATTATCTGCGACTTGTTGCTGTTTTTATTCTTTGCTCTGTACCCTACTTACTCGATTTTTTCTCACTTGCAAGAGGATATGGAATGGCAAATGCATTTTCACTTGCAGCACTAGTATCCAACATTTGTTTTTTTCATTACCAGGAAAAGAAATTCCTGTTCTTCACATTTAGTTTAGCAGCATTGGCTGTTTATTCCAATTTCACCTGGTTAAATGTATACCTCGGGCTCTGGCTCCTTTTAAATGCCGGTATCCTGCTTTTTTACAGAAATGGAAATAACAGATCATTCATACAAACTATTATTTTCAATAATATACCTCCTGTAATAATTGGTTCACTGCTTGCTTTGCTGATATATAAACCAATTCGTTATTTAAAGCTACAGGATGAATTCAAATGGGGCTCATCAGAATGGCCGGCTTCTTTTAAAACTTTTATTAATGATCTGCTGTACGGTCATCCGCTCCCATTCACAAACCAGGAAGGTTCTGCAAAAATCATTTACTACTCTCTGATTGTGGTTGTGGTGATCTCTGTTGTACTATTGCTGAGGCACTTGATACGTTATAAGCATCATGCATATCAAACTTTTTATGCAAAGGCTACTCTCCTTTCGCTGCTGTTAATACTCATCATCATTGCAGCAACGGTTGCACAACGTCTCTTACTGAATACCTATTATATCGATGGAAGAAAAGCCACGCTTTACATTCCCATCTTACTGAGCTTTATTGTTGCATCAGCTATATGGCTCAAAGAAAAGTATCATACTGCCGGAACTATTTACTGGACTTTTCTATCGGCCACTTTTATCCTGCAGTTCTCTTTATCCTTTAATTTTAAATCATGCCGTGAATGGTGGTATGATGCCAATAGTAAACAGGCATTCCGTCATATTTGTACAGATTCAACAGCTTCTAAAAAAACAGCAGTCAACTGGTTATTCATTCATTCATTTAATGTGTACAATAATCATTTCTACAGCAACTGTCTGCCGGAAATTGTTCGTACGGATGCATCTGCTGATCAACTGACGGATGTAGATTATTATTACATTATTGGAGATGAGATCAGGAACATTCATCCTATGTATAAACCTGTGAAACGTTTTTTCTGGGATCGTTTCCTGCTGAAAAAAGATGAAGCTGCTTATGAAGCTGCATTAGCAACCTATATCAATGCCAATAAAACTACTGATTCAAAACTTACAGAACAACAATGGAGAGTGGTTGCTGATTCCTCACTCTTAAAACAAAGAAAGGAGTTAAACTGGGCGGCGCTTTTTTTTACTGAATAAGATCCTTACTCAACCAATTGATCAACATAAGCTGAAACCCAACCTACTGCACCATTCTTAACAAAATAAAATTGTTTGGTTTCGTTTACTGATTTAAACTGGCGCATGATTCGCAGGAGTAACGCAGTGCCAGACATTAATGAACGTTGATCAAAAACACCGTGCACCCGTTTAATTTCTTTCGTGATCAAATCTTTATCCCAATTTCCATTGCCCATTTTAGCAACGAGGTAAGCATTTGAGAGGGATGAGAAATTATCTGACAATCGTTTTGAAAATCTTTCTACTTCTTCATATGTAACAGGAACAACTGCATTGTTAGTTAATTCCGGATAAATTAATGTGGCTACTGCCCATGCAATACCACCGCTGAAAGCGATATGATCGCTTACGGGGTAACTACCGCTTGAGTTTACGGCATAAATAATTTCATTGGTTTCTGCAGTTGTGGCAACACGAATCAACTGGCGGTTGAAATTTGCCTGCGATTTATCTTCGCCCAACATTTTTTCTGTTGCATTAGCTGTGCTTTTTGTTCCCCATGTTAACTGAAACAGATAAAAATCGTTCAGGTTTCCCGATGGAAAAAATCCACCTTTTGTATTACCGCTTCCAATATCAATTAAAAATGTATTGTATCGCCTTGCTTCCGGAACAATACCCAAATGTGAAAGTCTTGCTTCCTGCAGTACATCAACTAATTCAACTTTACGTTCAGGTTCTTTTACTTTTAGTCTGAATTCCTGAATGAATTTTTCAACCCATTCTTTTTTATTTTCTTTTTCTGATAGAATTTTTACTCCACTGCTTAATACGGTAAAGATGCGTTTGGATGGTATTTTGTAATCATTGATGGCTGTGGTAAACAATCCGGACAAACCATTTAGCGTTGCATCGAACGTAGGCTGTGTAAATGAAATGAAATCAGTATTTACTGATGTATCCTTCAGAATGGTAAACGAATTACCGCTTTCCGGATTCTTTTTCATTTCAATAATACTCATCTTCACTCCTTTTGATCCAACTTCAATACCTGCATAAATATTGGGTGTGCTGCTGTACTTTGGTTTTGTATTTGCTTGCGATAAACCAACAGTTGAAAGAATAATTGATAGAAAAAGAAAAGACAGCAATGGGGTAAAAATGTTTTTGAACATGGTGTATGGTTATTCTTGAGGTAAATGTAACACAAACGTTTACCGTAAACGCCCTTCCAGCAAAGCATTTGCAGCACTGTGACAAAAATGTGATTAAGTATAGCCGGGCTTTATTAATTCAACCGAAGATCGGTTTTCCCGATCCGTAAGCCGTTATGGAAAATTTGTACACTGTAAGAACCCTGTTCAAATGATGGTAACTTGATGTTCATCGAAATTGTTTTTGCATCGCCTTTTTTATAACTGAAATTGTTTTTACGTGTATAGGGCATGCGAATATTATCTTTTGATTGAAACATGCCCCCTAACCATTGATCATCCTGTATTACATTCCCTGCCTGATCGGTCAATACCATGTACACTTCTGTTTCAGTAAATGAAGCATTGTTATTCTGTAAGGAGTAGGATATGCTGAAATATTCTGCAGCAGCCGCTTTGCTGGTGATTTGTTCTTTTGCATCGGCCTGCATGGCCCTGAAACGAATGTTTAATGCCTTTAAAAAAGAAGGCATTGCTTCTGTCTTTTCCTGACCTGTTGTCATTACTTCCTGTTGCGGAGTTTTTTCTCCCGTACCAATATTGTTATTAACAACTGTTGCAGAAGTTTCGTTGGTTGGCCTTGAAGCAACCTGCATCTTCTGTTGTAATTGCTTTATTTTATCTTCTGCTCTTCGCAGATCTTCTCTTGTAATATTGCTGATGTTAAGAATAGAAGCGATTTCATTCCGTAAACTATCGATTTCTGTTAATTTGCCCGTTAGTTCTGAATTCAAAGAATCTTTACCCACTCTTGCTGAATCAAGTGCTGATAAAGTGTTGCTGTAATTTAACCTGATAGAGTTATTGATGGCGGTTTGATGGATGGCCGTATCTTTCTTTAATTCAACTGAGGCAATAGCGGCGTATTTATTCTTATCATACAAATGATACACCCATGTTCCTACCAAACAGAGCGACACAACTAAGAGCAAGATGGTTCTGCTATCCTTCATTTCATATGCAAACTAGTTATTAAAGTGCCTGTGTGCTGTTCACTTCACCGTTATGTGGAAAAGCTGTGAAATGAAAATCCCTCCCGTTATCGGGAGGGATGGAAAACATTGATGGGTTTTTGTATTACTGACTAACTGTAAAAATAACTTCCATTTTCTCCCATAAAATGGAAGCACTTCCGTCGGCCCTGCCTTCAATTTTCATTACTTCATTAAATGAATTAGCAAATCCCGGACGAACGGATACTCTTAAAGCATCATCACCTTCCTTATAAGTGAAAGCCCCCCATTGTCCTGCATTTTTATTAAAAATGATCACCCACTCATCCTTATTCGGAATAGTAAATAAGGAATACTTTCCTTTTGGCAAAGTCTGTCCTTCGATTTTAACATCCTGGTCGGTTTCAAATGTTGTGGCTTCGTTGGCACCTGTGCGCCATACCTGGCCAAACGGAACCAACTTTCCCCAGATCTCCCTTCCTTTTACAGAAGGTGCGCTGTAATTGATCTTAATGGTTGCTTCGCCTGCCTTAAATTCAGTAGAAGCTGCCGGACTTGGTTTTGCATTTTGTGCACATGCTGTAATAGCGGTAAATAGCATAAACACCGGTAATAATGACAATAAATGTTTCATAAATTTTTATTTTACTGATTAGATTTTTATTCTTAGTCGAATTTAGTAGGCAATCCGATGCATCGATCATGAACTTTATTTTACAAAGTAAAGAAAACATTGTTTATTTCACTTCTGTTTTCCGCTTTTCATAATTTGCTTTATCAGTAGCCAGTTTCTGCACCTCGCTCAATGAAGCGATATAGATGCCACGGCCATGCGTACCCAGTACAATTTCATTTTCCCTTTCCTGGATAGCGATATCATGAATAGCCACTCTTGGCAAACTGCTCATCCATGCCATGCTGCTAGCACCCGCATCAAGAGAGACATACAAACCATGATCTGTGCCGATGTAAAGTATATTCTCAGCTTTTGGATCTTCTCTGATCACATTTACCGGTTCAGCCGGAAGATCTGTACAAATCTGTTTCCAGTTTATTCCATAATCTTCACTTACAAAAACATAAGCAGAAAAAAGATCGTTACGGTATCCGTTCAATGAAGCATATACTCTACCCTCTTTAAACTTTGAGGCAACAATCCGGCTGATGTATAATCCCTGCACATGCTTGGGAAGTTTGCTGTGCAAAGCCGTCCAGCTATAACCACCATCTTTTGTAACATAAATCATTCCATCATCGCTGCCGGTATAAATCAATCCAAAACGCAGAGGTGATTCACTGATGCTCACCAAAGTTCCCCATGGGACATTGCCTTCTTTTTTACCAGCTGTGAGATCGCCGCTGAGATTAGCCGCATTTTCACCTTTATTAAAACTGCGGTGAAAGCGATTGCTTCCGAAATAGAATACATCCTGGTTATGTTTAGATAAGAGAATGGGCGATTGCCAGTTAAAACGTAAAGGCTTTTCGCCTAACTCATGCGATGGACGAACACTAACCCTACC
>JBKJNM010000158.1:0-4420 GCA_046593655.1 Lacibacter sp.
CCCCAGAGTGGCCATTCTTTATTGCCACGCACTAACTTTTGAATTGCTCCCAGTTCAAGATCGGTCGTACCAAAATACTTCATCATATAATCATATACATATTTATATGTTTCAACAGCTTCTGCTTTTGTGATGGTACGTTGCACTCTGCCCCACGGCTTTACTGAAAGATATTTATAGGTTAATAAAAAGATAGCAGCGCCTTTACTATCAACGGTTCCTTTTTTATCCCATGTTTTGAAGCTGGTAATGATAGAAGCATACTGCGGATAGTCTGCAGGATTTAATAAAAACAGACTGTCAATATTATAATCGTAATACAATTGTGCAGGTAATTGCTTATCGAATTTTATATTTTTAAATGTTGCATAATCTAATTTCCCCTGGGGCATTTGTTGTGTTACACGAATGCTGCGGTTGTTATGCCAGGTTTCCCATCCATCAACAACAGGGAATGTAGCCGGACTCAAATTGTCCTCTTTAGCTGTTGCAAGAAAAGGGGAATGATTGGTGTTGAAGAGGTAACCGCTTTTTGGGTTGATGTATTGAGGCAGTTCATTGAAATGCCGGAAGCTGGTCCATAAAGTTTTTGATGTATTGCCCGGCACTGTTGATTTCCAGTTATAAGCATTGGATGGGTTACGGACAGGGATTAATCCATTGTTTACATAAAAGATGGTATCGTACTTATCAGCATAAGTTATATTAAACATCGATAAACGCTGATCTTTAATAGCCGCATAAAACTCCGTAAAGTTTTTTGCTTTATCCATATTATACCATTGTTCCAACGAACGGATATCCATATAAGCGCCGGTGCGGATAGCAAAGGCACCTTGTTTGTTTTTCATGGTAGCGCCATACTTGCTCCAGTAAACGGTGCGGCCAACAGCTATGGGGATTCCTTTGATATGCAGTTTTATTTTTTTCTGTTCAAGATCAATCCACTCTCCATCGAATTTATATTGATTGGAATTAGCAGGATTTATTTCCAGTTGAAATACATCTACCCGGTCAACGTAATTCACTGTATGTGCCCAACCCAGGTGTTCGTTCACGCCATGTAAAATGCAGGGTCCACCTGCTAATAAACCACCATGGATGTTCAGGCCTTCTTCGCTAATCAAATGTGCTTCATAAAATGCCTGTGAGCCGGTGTTGGGCTGGTGTGCATTGATGAGCAGGAATGCTTCTCCCGTTGTTGTTTTTGATGGATGCACAGCAATGGCATTACTTCCTTTTTGATTCATCTCCGGAACAGTTTGTTCCCTGTTGTTGAAAATATCGATCAAGGCTTTGTCAGCACCATTAAAAACAGTTAATGCTAAAACAGAAGAGGAAATATATTCCTTCATTGTAACAGGAAATATTTTTTTGTGCAGCACTTCTTCGGGATGAGCTTTTGCATAGGCATTAATTCCCTGCACATAACCATCAATCAATTTCAGGAAAGCAGGAGAGAGGGTACTCCATTTTTCTTCGGTGATCTCTTTGCAACGAAAAAGAGCGAACGCATAATCACCCGCAGCACCTGGTTTGCCTTGCACCGCACCCATTAATCCTTTGGCAGGTAATACTATTTCCTGTAAGCTTTTGAAATCATCTTCTGCATTGGCCCATGCAAGTCCATAAGCTACTTCCGCATCAGTTTTGGCAAAGATGTGGGGCACACCAAAACTGTCTCGTACAATTTCAATTTTCGTGGGATCAATTATAACCTGTGCTTCTAAGGTAAAAGTGAAGCATAAAAAGAAAGCAGCAAGCGTACTATAAATTTTCATATGTTATTGAACAGTTCAGTTTAAAAAAGTTGATTTTATTTTTTTCGTTTAAACTTTTCATGAATAATATCCTGCACCCTCTTATTTTCAATTTTACTTTCCAGCCAACTGATCACATCTAAATATACAAAGGCTCTTGTTTCAAAACGGTTGCCTTCATATTTGCGTATACTTTGTAACAATTTTTCAAAGGCCGGTTTAAACTGATCGGGTGATAATTTAAATGATTGACGTAAGAACCTGAACATCTCTTCTTCCACCGCACTCAGGTTTTTCATCTTTCCCATAAAACGATACACCGATTTGATGAGGTACTCCAGCAAATCATAATTACCCAACTCGTAATGTGCAATGAGGTGTAGGAGGCGGGCATAACATTGCAGATCAGTTCGCAGATCCACTCTCCAGTTAATGATCTTGTTAAGGTATTCAATAGCTTTCTCATTTTCACCGCTTCCAAAATACAGACAGGCTATTTTATAATAGAAGGTGAGTACCCGGTGCCGGTCGAGAAACAATTCATATTCTTCCAGTTTCTCTTCAATATGCGGAACCAATCGCAAACCCTCCGTAAAAGTTCCTTCAAGGAAATGCTGATTGATCTTGGCAATGTAGAGATAGGTAAAGCAAAGAATGCGATAGTTGTCATTTTGCTTCACCACTTTCCGATGAGTAAATTTTTCGAACAGCTCAATGGTTTCAAATAGTCTTTTTTCATGCTGCACATCAAAATGGGCGCTCATTAAATTATGCATCCCTTTGATATAGTGTGCCGTTTCTGCTTCAATCATAGATGGATATTTTGTAAACAGATCCACCCATTTTTGTGTGTAACGAAAGTAGAGCAGGTAATCCTGCCGGATGAATGCCACCCAGCATTGCGATTGGTAGAGGTATAACAGCTCATAAAACCCGGCAAGCTTTTCACCGTTCAAAGGCAAATGTCTTTCGAAATATTGTTTTACTTCGTTAGCTTCTTCTTCATTACGGGCCACACCGGTTTTTATATACCAGCTATACAGTTGTAACGATAAATTGGACAGCTTTGAAATATTCGACAATTGCTCATCTACCGCATTGGATTCTATAGATAATTTTTCGGCCCTGTTCTGAATGCTTCTGGTGATATACAGTCCTTCGATCTTCTTTTCAAAAAAAAGGATCTGCTGCAAGTAGGTGATCTGTTCAAATTCTTTTGCCAGTTCCTTCATTTTATCCAGCACTTTCAGTGTTTGCAGGTACAGGCCTTTATTGTATAAGATCCTTGCAAAATCCATCTGCTCATTCAACTGGATAGTGATATTGTCTTCCTGCTTGATCAGGCGTAAGCTGGAGAGGATGGAGCGGTATAAATGGGCCTTTAAATTGGAGAGTTGCTGCTTTTGGATACTCTTGTTTTTCCTTAATAAGGTGGCTTCGTCGTATTGATCCATTTTGTCCATCGCATCAAACAATTGGGTGATCTTCAAGTTCGAATCGGCCGAGTTTCGTTTCACATATAGCTTGAAATTGCGTTTTTCGCTCTTTTCCAGCGATTTTACCAGTTGAAACGTTGTATCAGTTGATCTGTTGGGCATCGTAATTAAGTTCTTCTAAAATCCTTTACAGGTATGTGTTTTAACACAAAAGGCCTCCCTTATCTGTCGTAAAATACATGAAATAATAGTTTGCAGCCCCCCTTAAACAAAATTAATTTTAGGGCGCAGGTTGGTTACTTCAATCTACAGGCAAATTACCGAAGTAACTCAACCTGTTTTTTTTCAACCAAAAAAAATTGTTATGGCCGATAAACAGGTGTACATTTTTGATACCACGCTTAGAGACGGAGAGCAGGTACCAGGTTGTAAATTAAACACAACCGAAAAAGTAGAACTGGCATTGAAGCTGGAAGATTTAGGTGTTGATATTATTGAAGCTGGTTTCCCTATTTCAAGTCCCGGCGACTTTGAAAGCGTAACACAAATATCAAAAGTTATTACGAATGCATCGGTTTGCGGCCTCAGCCGTGCCGTGCTGAAAGATATTGAAACAGCCGCTGCAGCATTGAAATTTGCCAAACGTCCACGTATTCATACAGGCATTGGTACAAGCGATTTTCATATCAAAACAAAATTCAATTCCAATAGAGAAGATATTTTGTTAAGGGCCATTCAATGTGTAAAGTGGGCGAAGAATTTTGTAGATGATGTGGAATTTTATGCAGAAGATGCAGGACGTACCGACAACGAATATTTGGCCCGTGTAATTGAAGCGGTGATTGCAGCGGGAGCTACCGTGGTTAATATTCCAGACACAACCGGTTACTGTTTGCCTTACCAGTACGGAGAAAAAATTGCTTTTTTAATCAACAACGTGCCCAATATTGATAAGGCCGTTATCAGTTGCCATTGCCATAATGACCTGGGATTAGCCACCGCCAATTCCATTGCGGGTGTAATTGCCGGTGCAAGACAAATTGAATGCACCATTAACGGATTAGGCGAACGTGCCGGTAACACCTCACTGGAAGAAGTAGTGATGATCATGAAACAACACAGTGATCTTGGTTTATATACGAATATTAAAACTGAGCAATTGAATCCCATGAGCAGGCTGGTAAGTGATATCATGCGTATGCCGGTTCAGCCCAACAAAGCCAT
>JBKJNM010000191.1:0-2692 GCA_046593655.1 Lacibacter sp.
TGAAAAAAGACAAATAGGCAATTCCGAATTCGGCTGCTCCTAAAAAATAACACAAAAGATATTCATTGGGTGCAATTTTGATATTTACAGTTTGCGGAATTAAAGTCGGTGCAACAATAAGCACAATGCCTGCGGCTAAAGTTACGATTGCATGAAAAAGTAAAAGTTTTTTTAAATCCATTTTTGTGTTTGCAAAGATAATTTCCTTGTTGTCAGTTTTGTGTTAGTTGCGGTTGTTTTAAGCGTGTCAGTTATTGTCATAATTGTAAATAAAAATATGTGTTCAAAGTTAGTTCAATTCAAAGTTTACGTCATGCGCAAAACTTGCAGCTTACATTGAGTATTTAATAACAAAAGCTGAATATTGAACGTCGAGCATGAACCGCTGCTATTAGTAGCAGATATCTGATGTTACAATGTCCTGACCTGCTTTTGCAAATACTTCTGTTGGCTGCAGTCTTAAATCTTACTTTTTTTCAGGTACTATTGCCAAACTGGTATTCCACATATTAGAACATACCTTCCACTGCCCGTTCTCTTTTTTCCAGACGCATACATATTTTCCTTTGTCTAAAGTGGTTCCATTGTCGCCGCCTAAAAAGTAATTTCCCTCTTCTATAATATATTTACCTGAACCAAGGACTCTTGTTGTTTCATCAGTAAATTCCTTGATGCCAAATTTTAAGAATTGTGATATAAGCAGGGCAATGGTGCTCTTTCCAATTACCTGTTCAGCGTTGGGAGGAAACGCTCTTGCATCTTCCGTAAAATGATCCATTACCGTAATGCTATCGCCGTCTACAAAAGCCTTGCTGTATACCAGGTTTCTTTCTTCTACAATTTTCTTCATAGCGGCTACATCAAACGTATCATTGGAACTTTCCGTTTCTTTTTCTGACGAAGTATTTGTATTACAGCCAGTGATCATCAAAAACATTAAAACAATAACGGGGAAAAAAATGAAGATTCGATTCATGGTAATTGTTGTTTTATGTGGTTATAAAAATAAACAGTTAAGTTTTTTCACCGGCCCACTGGTTGCAGCCAACGATTACGGCTTGGCGACGTGGTGGCATTTGAAAATACTCAGCCCGTAACCGAAGCTAAATTTATAAATAAAAGTTCATTGTTTATTCTATTGCTCGGTATTATTCGTCGGCGGGAACTGAAGCCGATTAGCAAACAAAAAGCTGAAAATATATTCGTCGCCCCGCCATATTGCCAAACCGCCTCCTATGTTGGCAACTGTTGGGTTACGTCCTTTAATTGCAAGTATTATCTCAATCTTCTGTCAGTCGTTATTCTATTGTCCAACGAGTTGTCTCTTGTTACAAAACTCAACACCTTACTCTGTCCGCTCACACTCTATATTCACAATCTAGGCATTTCAGTTTCACATAACTCAATAGAGGCATGTGTTATATCATTTTTTATCAGCATTGCTCTTGTTAGCAGCTATTAGCGCTGGTATAATAGATATTCTAATATCATCAACTTTTTCATCAAAGACATTCCAGCACAGCGTAACTGCTACCAAATCGAACTTAGGGATTACTATTAGTGATTGTCCTCCGTGACCAAATCCAGCTATTACGTCAGTGCCATCTTTGTCTGGCCTCCACCACTGAAACCCATATCCAAAGTCCAAAACTTGCGTAGTATCTGAAAGCCTATTTGTACTTTTCTCGATCCACTGAGTTGAGACAATTTGATTGCCCTCCCAGTTACCTTTATTTAGCACAAGCAATCCAATTTTTGCCAAATCCTCCACCTCTAGATATAATCCTCCCAGCGCATCGGGAAACCCTGTGGGAGATTTTTTCCAATGATAATTTTTTATCCCTAACGGTTCAAACAGATACTTTTTGGCATACTCGTCAAGATGTAGGCCAGTCGCCTTTTTAATGATTACAGATAGTAATTGACTCCCGCCACTGTTGTAAATCCATTTCGTGTCAGGCAATGTCTCCATTGGCTGGTTAAGTGTGTATTGAATCCAGTCATTGCTCTTTTCCAGCATAAAAGTAGTGTTACCAGGGTCTGTATCTGGTGTGCCTATTTCATGCCACTCCATTCCCAGCTTCATTTTTAACAAATGTTCAAGAGTAGCTTTATACAAAGGATCTTCCACCTTCGATAGGTCAAAATCAGTTAGATAATCTAATAATTTAACTTCTGTAGAAGGTATTTTAGCCTGGTCGATGGCAATCCCGATTAGTAAAGAAGTGATGGACTTAGTTATAGACTGAAGAGTATGAACTTCTCTATTTTTATAATATGGATGCCAAAATGGATGATAGTAATTAAACTCACCAAAAACTGTTGAATCTTGGCAAGTATTATAGCCACATCCTATTGGGCTACTTTTACCCTTACTAATCTTTTTGTAGTCATTTTTAAATAGAGTGTCTAGTACAAGCTTTCCGTTTTTGACAATAAAGATTCTATCAACATTCCCGTATTTACCTTGATTAACTTCCTTTAAAAGAAAGTCAATCGGTTCTTTCCTCAGACCTTCGATTTCAAAAGTGGAGTTTACAAAGAAGTCATTCGGCATTTCAGTATTCTCTTTGGCTTGCTGACATGCCACCAATAAGAAAGAAATGAAGGCTGTATAAAGATAAATTTTCATGTTACTTTATTGATAACGCATGTGTTTATGACTGAAGTTGATTTGAATTTTATTTTAAGT
>JBKJNM010000215.1:0-3803 GCA_046593655.1 Lacibacter sp.
AATATGTACCTGCACATGATGTTCAAAATGCTCAATGATCTTTTTAGCATTACTCCCTGCGCCGGAAGCGAAAATGGCTATACGTTTCATTTGATTATTTGTTATTGTTTTTGGTCAGATATAACTTCGCAATTAATTTTTCTCGTTGTTGAGAATTAAGAAGCTATCATTCATTTCATGTAAAATTGTAACTTTCTCACATGCAAAAGCTGTTTCTTTTTTGTACCCTGATGATTTTTGTTCATCAACTCCATGCCCAATACAGTATCTGTAATGGCAAAACTTATCCTGCTCCTGTTTTTTCTGATTCGGGTTTGAAAAAACTGAATGACAATCTGCAGATAGCTAAAACAAATTTCGAGACCGACAGCAGTAACGCTGATCATATCATCTGGTATGGGCGAAGATTGGCTTATCTCGCCCGGTACGATGAAGCGATCGCTGTATTCAGCAAAGGAATTGCACTTCACCCCGCCGATGCAAGGATGTACAGGCACCGGGGTCACCGGTATTTAACAACACGCTGTAATGACAAGGCCATTGCCGATTTTGAAAAAGCGGCTGAGTTGATCAAGGGAAAGAATGACGAGATAGAACCCGACGGCATGCCTAATGCACAAAATATTCCTACCAGCACCCTGCAATCGAATATTTGGTATCACCTGGGGTTGGCTTATTTACTGGAAAATAATTTGGAGAAAGCGGCAGCAGCTTACAAGCAGTGCATAAAGGTTTCAAAGAACCCGGATATGTATGTGGCAACGGCCAACTGGTATTATATCACACTGTGGAAGCTGGACAAAGTAAAAGAGGCTGAGGCAGTACTCAGAAAGATCCGCAAAAAAATGAAGCTGATCGAAAACACCGATTACCACACTATATTATTAATCTATAAAGGAGTGCAAAGCCCGGCTGAGATCAGAACAAAGTTTTTGGAAAATACCGAACCGCTTTCCAATACTACGATCGGTTTTGGACTTGCGAACTATTATCTGAGTGTTGGCAAAGCCGCAGAAGGAGTAGATCTTCTTGAAAGAGTAAAGGCAATGCCGCAATGGGGAAGCTTTGGTTATATGGCCGCTGAAGCATTGCTTAAAGAATTAGGACGTAACTAGATTCAGCACACCCCTATGAGTTGGAAGATTTCTTTACCAATCCCATTCGTTGTCCCATCTTCTTTAAATAACCAGTAAAAAATCGGAACTGACCAAAAGGAAAACTAACCAGCACTACCATTAGGGGCCATAAAATAGTAACTAATAATATATATACAGGAACAGCGATCCAGGGTGTTTCTATACCGAATAAAGGCATGATTAGTTTACCAATATATCCGGTTAAGCTGCCACCAATAGCAAATGTGCAAAGAATGAGCAGGAGCTGCCATCCATTTACTTTCCATTTGTTGCGAAGCTTTTGAAACATACCTACAAAAGTGGGAGAAAAACTTTGTTTAATAGCTTGTAGTTGCTGAAAAGTTTTTGAATCAATTTAAGAAAATTGATGTTCATCGCAAATCTTACTGATTACAATGAAACTGTTTATTTGCAAGTCATAACTAAGTAAAAATTTTTTTTGAAGTGTGGATATTATGTCAGTATCCTCCCCTATTTTTGCAGCCTGTATACTAAGGATATTCTTCCTAATCACAATAGGTTCCAGAACGTTATGAATCAACCAAAATTACTACTCCGCCGGTCGCTCACTTTTAGTTTGGTATTTGTTTCATTATTGATTGCTGATAATTTGTTTGCACAGGATGGGAAAACTCTTTTCCAGGCCAATTGTGCAAGTTGTCATGCAATAGGAAAGAAACTAACAGGACCAGCCCTGGCCGGAGTGGAAGGAAGAGGTCCCTGGAGTGATCGCAAAAAATTATATGCATGGATACACAATCCTGCAGGTTTTGGAAAGACGGATGCATATGCCGGGGCTTTAATTAAAGAGTATGGGGTTTTGATGACAGCCTTTCCTGGCTTGGGTGAAAAAGAAATTGATGCGATCGTTACCCATATTAATACACCAGTTCCCGGACTACCACCAGGACCTCCACCAACTGAAGAACCAGCGGAAGACAACGCACTCCTTTTTGGTATTCTTGCATTAGTACTCGCAGTCATAGCCCTCATCTTATTACAGATCAACAGCAGCCTTCGCAAATTAACAGACGAAAAAGAAGGGGTTCATCGTGGTGAGCCTGTTGCGTTCTGGCGGAACAAAGCCTATATGGCCACATTAACAATTTTGCTGTTCATTTTCGCCGGTTATTTCTTTGCACAGGAAGCCATTGGGTTGGGTCGTCAAACAAATTATCAACCAGAACAACCAATTTATTATTCTCATAAAGTACATGCCGGCATCAACCAGGTGAACTGTTTGTATTGCCACGGCAGCGCAATGGAAGGCAAACATGCAAACATCCCCAGTGTAAATGTTTGTATGAATTGCCACATGGCCATCAATGAATATAAAGGACCAAAAATGACCCGTGAAGATGGAAGTGAAGTAAATGGTACTGCTGAAATTCAGAAATTATACAAATATGCTGGTTGGGATCCTTCAACCAATAAATATACAAGCGCAGGCAAACCCATTGAATGGATCAAGATCCACAGCCTGCCCGATCATGTATATTTCAACCACTCACAGCATACCAAAGCAGGAGGCGTACAATGTCAAACCTGTCATGGTGAAATTCAAAACATGGGCGAAGTGTTCCAGTTCAGCAACCTGAGCATGGGCTGGTGTATCAACTGTCATCGCACAACCAATGTAAAGTTTAAAGAAAACGGTTTCTACAGCATGTATGAAAAATTTCATAATGATATCAAGAATGGTAAGATGGATAGCGTAACGGTAGAAAAGGTTGGTGGAACAGAATGTCAAAAATGTCATTATTAAGCCGTAAGCATTCGGAGGATAAATTTTCAAATTCGCTAATTAAGGCATATGAGTAAAAAATATTGGCAAAGTTTCGGGGATCTGAATAACACAAAGGCATACAACGAAGATGCGGAGAATGAATTTAAGGAAGATCTGCCTTTTGAGATGGATGATACCGGTGCAAAAGCACCCCGCCGTGACTTTTTAAAATACCTGGGTTTTAGCACTGCCGCCGCTACATTAGCAGCCAGTTGCGAGATACCGGTTAAAAAGGCAATTCCTTTTCTCAACAAACCTGCTGATATCGTTCCCGGTGTTTCTAATTATTATGCTACCACTTTTGTATTAGATGGAGATGTTGTTCCTGTATTGGCGAAAGTAAGAGATGGTCGCCCAATAAAATTAGAAGGCAATGAAATGGGCTTTACCAAAGGCGCTACTTCGCAACGTGTACAGGCTTCTGTATTGAGTTTGTACGATACGGCCCGTGTGCGTTTCCCGATGGAAAAGAAAGCCGATGGTTTTAAAGAAGCACCCACTTATGATGCAGTTGATAAAAAAATTGCGGCGGCATTAGCTTCAGCCGGAAGCAAACAAATTGTATTATTAAGTTCTACCATCAACTCACCATCTGTATTAGCAGTAATTGATGAGTTCAAAGCAAAATATCCCACCTTCAAACATGTAACATACGATGCGGTTTCTTACAGCGGTATGTTGCAGGCAAATGAAGCTTCATACGGAACAAGGTTCATTCCTTCTTATCATTTTGAAAATGCAAAAGTGATCGTAAGCTTTGCTGCCGATTTTTTAGGCACCTGGCTCAGCCCGGTTGAATTTGCAAAACAATATGCAACCGGAAGAAAGATCGATGAGAAAAATCCAACCATGAGCCGTCACTTTCAGTTTGAAAGTATGTA
>JBKJNM010000267.1:0-33456 GCA_046593655.1 Lacibacter sp.
AATGCAGACAGACCCAATAATGTGCAAAGCGATAGGATCAAAAATCTTTTCATATATCATTTATTTACCGAACCTGTACAACAAACCTGTCCGGATATTACTTTCAAGATAGTTGGCCCCAACCGGAATCACTTCATCGCGGTATTTAAAATAATTGGAGCTGATGAAATTATTCCAGGTTAATTTTTTGCTCAGCTTCCAGCCAACGGTGCAGGAAGCAATGAGATTGTTATTGTTTTTAAATGCATTTGTTTTGGAGAAGTTGTATTGGAGTTGCCCACGGAAATTTGCTTTCTTCTTTGCAAAGGGCATACTCAACCCACTGCTTACTGTCATCAGAGTCAGTTTAAATCCCGGCAGTTGATTGTTAAAATACATCAAGCTGAGATCGGGTGTAAACTCTTTAGTCAAAAATGTTGGAATGTAAGTAAGCAAAACGGTATGTGTATTGTTAGATGTAAGCAGCCCGGTGAAAACATCCCGTTCATCGTACTTGCTGTAGTTATAATTTACACTGAGGAGGTGAGCTACTTTTTCATTGCTCCATGTATAAGAAGGATTAACCCCAACATCATTACTTACATTTTTAATTCCGTAAGGATTGATGCCGCTTGCTGATTGGAAACCAAAATTATTAAAGCTCAGATTCAGATTCCAGTGTTCATCAAACTGGGTAAACCAGTTGATGTTGCCGATAAACTGTTTTGCCCGCAGGGTAGTGTTCTTTACATTATTCACCCGCTGACCAACACTGGCTACAATGTTCATTTTATTTTTCCATGCATTGATGCGTGTGTTGAGTGTATAATCTAAACGATCGGGCAATAGAAATGGATAACCGGGTGTTTGAAAACCAGCACCAACATATTTCAGCCTGGCAGCAATATCAACGTTTTTTGATTTTCTGCCGAGCGCTGTTTCACCTGCCCAGTCACGAACAGTGGAAGTATGTGCTTCAATAAATGGTTTAAATGATTTCCCTACGGTGTCGACCGGTTGTAATAAATCTTTTGTGTAATACGAATGAGCTCCTTCAAAATTGTAATACCATTTCTCGTTGAAATTTATTTTGGTTACAAAGCTGATGGTGAAACCTTCCTGTGGTTTTACAGTGGGTGGCGGAATGATGAGGGAACTCAAAACATCTTTTGCTTTTACAAAATTCAACGTGGCTTCATACTTTCCTTCTTCTGCTTTTCCTAACTGAACCATCCAGTTCTTACGTTTGTATGCCCCTGTTGTTGCAGGAGGTCCGGTAAAGAAATTGACACTCTGCTGCGATAAGCCTGTAAAGAATTTTATTAAAAAATTGTTTGGACGTAAATCAAAGCCGGCACCAAACACAGCAATATCACCTGTACTTAAGTTTGAATAATTTAAATACTGTGTTCCCAATTGCAGTTCGGCCCATTTGTATTTCGGATTGGCGCCAATGCTGTTCATCGGGTTGGTGATGTATTGAGCAAAGGTTTGTTTACCGATTCCACTGTATGGGCCGGCAAAGTTTGTTGCTTTGGTGGAGAGATTCAGATTCAGCGGCATGCTGAAATTTTTTCCAAACTTTATTTCAGGTGCAAACATAAACCTCACCTGGTTCCATGGTTTACGTGGCGAAAAGCCGTTCCAGCTTGCAGGATTACTGTTTAACCCGTAATGCTCGTAAGTAATGCCTGCGGTTCCACTAATGCTGAATGGTTTTTGTACCTGCGCATTTGCAGTGACAGCAAACAAAAGGAAACAAGCAATGAATAATTTTTTTTCAATCATCAGTTGTTTCATTTATTGAGGAATGGTGACTCTTATTCTGCATTCACATTTTTTACTGCCACAGGTTCCTGATAAATTATAGGTATAACTTCCCGGCGTAAGAAAGGTATGACTGTAATTCGGACCTGTTAATGTTGTGGTTGCATTTGTTGCATTGTTCAGGAGTTGAACCGTTAACCCGGAAGGGGAACAGGTGGCTGATGATGGTGTACACTGAAATCCCGGGTTGAATGTAACCGGAATATTTCCCATTGGCATGGTAATGCTTCCACCGCAACTTACCGGTTTGCCACCTTGTGGTGCTCCTTCATAATTAAATTTCGGATTCCAGTTACAGTTGCATTGTGTATCACCTTGTCCCCCGCCGGTTGTTGTTCCGCCATTACAATCTTTTCCATTGTATGCTTTGTAACAGATAATGGTATCGCAGGTATTGCAGGCTGTATCGGTAAACGAATATTTTAAACAATACACAATTGTATCACAGCAACAGGAAATAGCACTCTTTGGTGGTAACGGAATCTGGAAGCTTAACGGAACACCGCTGTTCCAACTGGCACCCAAACTATCTTTCCATGCAATTAAATGACTCCATGGAACATTTGCCGGTAGATTGCCCCATGTAATAGTGCTGCTGACATTGGTGATATTGCCCATGTTCTTTGGATCTTTCACACATGCATCACCACAATCCTTTGCATGCAGAATGTGAAAATCAACCAATGAAACAGAAGCTTTGGTTAGTTTTGCCGGACCAACAGTCATGGTTGCATTTACAGAAAGGATATTGTTATTCACTTCCTGTTTCACTTCAATCTTTTTCAAAAAATCTTTGCAACAACCGCTTGGTGGAATTTCTTTTGGTTTTGCTTCAAGGCAAACTTTATTACTTTCCACGGGGTTCATTTGCGATGCGTTGTTGGCATTGTCAAAGAAATCGCAGATCATACCAATTGTATTACATGCCAACTGACCTGATGTTGCATTGGCCGGTATCACTACATTAAACGTAAAGGTGTAAGTACCGCCAGGTAAAATCGGATTGGTTAATGCAATTTTTAAATTATTGGGTGCAAAGGTTCCGCTGAATGTTGCTGCCGGAATATTACAGCTTGCTGTTGTGGTTGGCCATCCGGTACCGGCATTTGGTATTGGTGAATATTGAACCGTTGCGCCGGGTATCGTTACCGTGCCACTCGGGAATAAGGAGAACACACTTCCTCTTGAAGTACAGTTCATAATTGTTAAGTCTCCGGCAAATGGTAAACGGTCAATCAATACAATATTTCCAATATTCGTATTACCGGTATTCTTCACAGTTATCTGATAGGTGGCTGTTGAACCCGGTGTTCCGCTGCCGCTTGTTCCAAACACAGCATCTAAATCACCTTTTACTTTTTTCTCTACTTCGGCTTTTGGTAACGCACAAATATTGACATACTGTGCACAGTACTGTTGTTCTGTATAACCTGTTCCTGTAACACTATAATTCATTCCATAAGAACCATATGGTGCATTGGAATTGACAACAGCTTTAAAGCAAATAGAATACGTGGTGCTTCCCACAGGTATTGTTGGCAAATTCCATTTTACAGAAGAGGCAGGTTGATAAACAGGGTTCGTACTAAATCCTGTGTACACATCCGAACCGGGAATATAGGTAAGGAAATTTTGTAAAGCAAAATTCACTACACCACTTAACAGCGGAGCAGTACCTGCATTATTAAACCGTAAACAAAACGTAGCCGTGTCTCCGGGACTCAAACAGTTTGGATTTGAATTTTGCCAAGTGCAATTAATATCAGGACTGAGATTATATACAGAAGTAGTCGTTCCATTGCCACCCGATCCGCAATTATAACAAACCTGGCTAAGTCCTGCAGTACTGCAGGTGTAACTCATACTTGAATTCAATGTATAACTTGTTGCAGAGGGTACACCAACACAGGAGTTGCTTAAATTATAATAAATATAAAATCCGCAATAATATCCGGGTAGCAAATTGGTAATGGCCATGGTTGCTTTTTTCGCATACAATGGCGGTGTAGTATTGGTTGTTCCCGGGTTGAACGGATAAACTGTTGATGGAACATTGCTGCAATCCTCGTAGGTAAGCGTGGCTGTAAGTCCTGTTGGCTGACTGCTGTTATGGTAGATCTGCGTTGTTTTAACAGTGGGCAATACATTTGCCACACTCAGGTTAAGAGCTGTATTTCCATTGTTATACACCTGCACATAATAATATCCCGTATAAGCGGTACTGTTGATGGTGGCCGATGGATTTGATGGAATAACGGCCGGCAATGTATAGGTTGCAGGAGAATAGGTAATGATGTTGACGTTGTTGATGGAACAGTTTGTTCCCTGCAGAATTACATTGGATGTAATGGTTGTGTTGGCTGGCGTATTACAGGGTAACTTAATGGTATAATAATATTCATAGTAACCGCCGGGGTTAAAGTTAACCGTATTAGTAGGGGTGAACGTGCTACCAACTAATGCACCGTTTGTTACACTCACTAATGTACCCAATGACGGTGTAATCGTAAATTTTGGATTGGTGATGGTGAAACAGTTGCCGTTTTGTACCGTTAGTTTAAATGTTACTTCGTAAGAACTCTGTATGAAACTGAAAAAACTATGTGTTCCGTTCCATGTATTTAATACTTTACCTATCACTGCAGCCGATGGTGCAGTGGCAGTTAAAGAATTGGAAGGAGCTGCAATTGTTCCGGTAATAGTTGAATTAATGTTTTGTCCGAAGCAACTTGAAGGACAGAGATAAGAAAAGCACAACATCACCACTCCTGTTTGATTATTTCCGGATACCGCAGGAAAGGTATAGGTAACTGTAGTGTTAGTTCCCACGGTGTTTGTGGTGGGAATTGTTGGAAAGGCGGGGCTTCCGCAGAAGCTGACCTTGCTGTTATCATAGCTCACAGTTATAACAACGTTGCCGGTAATATTGCTGTAATTATAATTGGCATACACCCAAAATTGTGTTCCGGCAGTATAGGGCATTGTTCCCTGTGGCGTTAAGGTTAATCCTACCTGCTGGGCATTAGCAGTAAATGCAAACAGCATCACTGTAATTGCAAGAATGATTTTATTTATACTTGATTTCATGTTTTTTAATTTTATGATTTTACAATAGATGTGAAGTAATTATTTTCCTCTTTTAATTTCATAACACCTGATTACTTCACATGCATGACAGCAAAAATCATAGAAGGTATACCGGACACATATTTTAATTACATCACCGCAACAACTGAGGCTGCTCATTTCAGGAACAGCAATGGGCAATATGAATTTTGGTACTTGTGGTGGCGGAACGGGATTTCCCGGCCCACCGATGATCGTCATTTTTTCTCCGAAGGTTGCACCTTGTGTTTGTTTCGGCACTGTAACATTCTTTGCGTTATTATTATTTAACGGGTCGAGCTTTCCATTGTCACCATGGCTACCACCCCCATCATCATGTGGTTGTCCATTACATTCTTTCAACACTGTACTTGTCCAGGTGATCAACCTGCTGTAATCCGGTTGATTTAATACAGGGCCACTGTAACCCGGTATTGCAGAAGCAGGTAACGTAAAGTTTCCATAGTATTTACTATCGTACACACACTTGGCGCAATTGGTATCGCCTGTTTGCTGAATATTGAAATAAATAATTTCAGCAGTTACTTTTTTAATATTGTTTGGATTGATGCCTGTTACCATTCCGGTTAAATTCACCTGCATCGGGTTGCCGTTCTTTGGTAACACCAGTGTATCCTTTTGAATCACAAATTGCATATCCCTGCAAGGATCGCAAGGACATTTCAAGGTATCAGCTTCCACTTCTGTTTCAGTTATTGCATTATCCAATGCATCTTCTGCAGCTACATAGAAGCGAATAATTTTGGCGGTATCAATGCAGTTCAATTGTCCGGTAAAGGTTACGGAACCATTACCAGCAATATTCACAGGTAACCCTGGTGTAAGCGGCGAAGGAAGAATGTTTGCCGTTACTCCGTTTACTTTATCAACTTTCAGTTGTGTGATCTTAACGGTGTTGGTTAAATTATTTTTGATGATGATGGTAAAGTTCTGTTTGCCATTAACGCAACAACTGATATTAAGACTGTCAATCTGTATATCAATATCATTACTCATCTTAAAAGTATAAGGTTCCCCTGTACCGTTGTTTGTTCCTATTGGTTTTCCATCACGGCTCAGTGCCTGTACTGTCCAGATAAAATCGCATAAGTAAGGAGGTTTGCAAGGGCCGGTTAATAAACCGGTAACAGCGGTTTGTGTAATATTATCTACATCCTTAGAAACAATTGGCTGATTTGATCTCATGGTCTGCATACCATTTTGTCCCTGCATCAATTGCCAAACTTTTAGGCGATAGGTTACAGGATCTTTTGGTTTAGGAACAACATGAGTCCAGCGGAAATTAATAAGCCCCTGTAATTGTTTTAAACTGAATTTTTTTCCATTCTCTGGATTGATTAAAGTAGGCGGAGCATAATCTGTTTTTTGTGATTGAACTGTAAACTCTTTACAAACCTCACGGCTTAATTCCTTTCGATCACTGTTGAAGAACTGTACACAAATGCTGTAGCTTCCTTCTTTGAGTTCTTTACAATTACCCAACATACCAATTAACTCAGCTGCTGTAAATGTTCTTACATCAAACGGATCAATAGGTTTGGCTGTTGACAGGTTATTGCCGCAAACAACCGCACCGCCACTGCGAATCTGTATAACTAGTAATGGTTTTAAGTCTCTCGCTTGAGGAGACTTTTGTGCTGACAGTAATAATGCACCCGGCGTTGTCATCCAGTCATCAATCTTCGCAGGCAAGGTGTTTTTTACTGAAAAATTAATAATGTTGATCTGGCTGCGGGCCGCAGTAAAGCAAAACAGGAACAGGAAAAGCAGACTGTTGATTTTCTTCATGATGGTTGGTTTACGGTAAAAGAAATTAAGAAGGGATCATAAATTGATCTCTTTTATAAAACAGTTAGGTGATTTGATAACGTATTGAAAATATCATATTCTGAATCAGAAATGATGGCATATGGCATTAAAGAAGACATCGCTTTTCGCAAGTATTGGATCATTGGACAGAATAAAGCTTTACGAATGTACAAATAAGTTTCAGCTGATGCAATAAAAAAAGCCCTTCAGTGTAATGAGGGCTTTTAACAAAAGAAAAAATTCTTTATTCAATCGGCTTATAATCTTTAAATAATTTCATGGGTGTTGCTTCTGCCTGTGTGCGGTAAGCTTTCCATTTACCATCAAAAAATTCATTAATTTTTTTCACTGATTCTTTTACAGCAGTTTCTGCATCAACAATTAAACGTTCTGTTTGTGCAGTTGGTGCGGCAATCTTGCTCATGATCTCCATGTTTGCATTTTGAAAAATACTGCTGGTTGTAATATCGGCAAAACGTGTAATGCCCTGACGATCGGTAGCGTTACGTCCAAAAATGCTTTCCCTTATTTTTTTGATCTCTGCTTTAATAGCTGTTCCTGTTTTCCGTAAACTGTCGGCTTCTTTTCCTTCTACACCACGCATTGAATTTTCAATTTTTGCAATGGTTTCTTCAGCTTCGGTGATGTGGTCAACTGCTTCTGTTAACTTATCAGCACTTAATTGCAAACGATCAATCATTTTCTTTTTCGCTTCATACACTTCTTTCTTTGTTTCAATTCTTGGGTCAGCTTTTACAACAACCATAGTTGAATCAGCATCCTTTCCTAATGAAACAACTACTTTATAAGTGCCGGGGAATACCGGCATGCCACCAAATGGTTCAGGAGCTCCGGGTTTTGGTTTGGGTGTGCCCGGTCTGCGGTTGCCCTTTGTTTCAAAACCCCAATAGATACGGTTGAAACCGGTATCTGCTTTAACTTTATAACTTCTGATCTGTTTGTTCTGGTCGTCAAAAATTTTTACCCAGGCACTATCCATCTTTTGTTTGGAAGTATCTTTTCCCTCCTTCGCTGAAGCTCCTGCAGGCGGGGCATCTGCTGGTTTTATAAAATAAGAAAGCATGGCGCCTCTTCTTCTGTTTTCGCCTTCATACAAACCCCATGTGCTCCATTCATAACCCGGCGCATTTTTTACAGAAGCCTGGTAGGCAACCGGAGGTTCAAAGAAAGTGATTTTTTTCGTTGGTACTGCGCCGTTAGCTGCAGCAAGAGCTCTCAGCGGCCGTATATCATCCATTACCCAAAGAGCACGACCAAAAGTTGCAATTACCAGATCGGCTTCTCTTTCCTGAATGGCTAAGTCATAAGTTGATACAGATGGGTAACCGTTTTTCCATTGCGAAAAACTTTTACCATTATCATAACTGATCCATAAACCATGTTCTGTTCCAACAAAAATTAAGTTCGGTTGAACAGGATCCTGAATCATACAAAGTGCATATCCTTTCAATCCTTTATTAGCAGCCATGTTCTCCCATGTTTTGCCAAAATCTTTGGTACGGAAGATTGTAATGTTGAAATCACCACGACGGTAATCATTGCTCACCACAAATGCTTCATCTTCATTATAACGGCTTGCATGTACTTGTGTGATCCACGCACCGGTATTCATACCGGAAATTTTTCCACGAAAGTTGGTCCATGATTTCCCGGCATCCTGTGTAAGCTGTACGTTGCCATCATCTGTACCAACCCAGATCACATTTTTATTTTTGGACGATGGTGCAATGGCCATGATGGTTGTAAAATTTTCTGCACCGGTAATATCTAAAGTTAAACCACCCGTTTCTTCTTTTTGAAATTCAGCATTGTTGGTTGTTAAATCGGGAGAAATAATTTCCCAGCTGGTTCCTTTATTAGTACTCTTGTGCAATACATTACTTCCGTAATACACGGTTTTGCTGTCGAAGGGATCTAATGCAATACCACTGTTCCAGTTGAAACGTAGTTTTGTTTTTGCATCAGGAGATGGTGGTTTAATAAATTCCTGTTGACCGGTTGTGATATTATAACGCCCAACAGAACCTCCCTGGCTCATGGCATATACCCATTTGCTGTCTTCCGGATCGGGCACTACATCAAAACCATCACCACCCCAAAGGCTTTCCCAATAATAGTTGCGGATGCCGCCACCAACCCATGTGTAAGCAGGTCCACGCCAGCTTCCGTTATCCTGTAACCCACCCATCACGTTGTAGGGAATTTCATTATCTGTATTGATATGATAGAACTGACCAAATGGTAATTGCTCATCAAAGAGCCATGTTTTACCACGGTCCTTGCTGATGCCGATACCACCATCATTTCCTTCAATGATGAGATTGGCATTTGTTGGATGAATCCACCATGCATGATGATCAGGATGAATACCGTTGTAAGGAATTAATGTGGTGAATGATTTACCTGCATCTTCACTGATGGTTACTGTTGAGTGAATATCATAAATGCGGTTTTCATTTTTCGGATCAACATAAATTTCCTGGTAGTAGAAAGGACGATCAGTAATTTGAGCAGGATCGCTGTTGACTAAGGTCCATGTATAACCGCCGTCATCACTTTTATAAAAACCATTTTTGGTTGCTTCAATTTTTGCATACACTCTTGAAGGCTGACTCGCAGCAAAAGCTAAACCCATACGGCCTAATGAACCTTCAGGCATACCATCTTCTTTGCCGAGCTTTTTCCAGTTCTTACCTCCGTCAACGGTAATATATAATCCGCTGCCGGGGCCACCACTGTTAAAGTTGTAAGGCTTGCGTTGGTGTTGCCACATATTGGCAATGAGTTTATTGGGGTTGGACGGATCCATAATGAGTTCAGCACAACCACTTGTGTCATTGGTGTACAATACACGTTCCCATGTTGTTCCGCCATCCGTTGTTTTGTAAACTCCACGTTCGCTGTGAACACCATAAGGATTACCAATAGCCGCAGCATAAACCGTGTTGGGATTGTTGGGGTCGATCAGGATGCGGTGAATGTTTCTTGTTTTCTCCAAACCCATTCTTTTCCATGTTTTACCTGCATCCAGTGTTTTAAAAATTCCCTCACCAATATTCAAAGAGTTGCGGGGGTTTCCTTCACCTGTTCCTACCCACATCACATCGGGGTTGCTTTGCTGAATTTTAAGCGAACCAATGTTGAGCAGGGGTTGTTCATCGAACAAGGGTTTCCAGGTGGCGCCACCATTATCTGTTTTCCAAACACCTCCACTTGCAGCACCCACAAAAATCACTTCCGGATTGCTGTACAGGGCATCAATGGAAGTAACACGACCGCTCATACCTGCAGGGCCGATGTTGCGGGGTTTTAAGTTTTTAAAATGCTCGTGCTTTACCTGGGCAGTTGCCGAAAAGGACAGAAAGGCCATAACGGCCAACGCAATTAGTCTCATGTTTTCTGGTTTTAAGAAGCTTGAAATTCAGAAAACAATACTGGCCTTCCAAATGTTTTTGATAAGCGGTTCTCAAAGCGCAATGTTTTTGGCTTTCTTGTCGTCCAATAGCTGCAACCAATGAAGATAGTTTCTTCGTCTGTGTTGTGCAGGGAGTTGTGAAACAGATTCATAAAAAAAAGTTTAACAACGGCCTTTCCGAAAGAACACTAATTTTGTCAATGTTTAAACACTAAATCAATCAAATATGAAACGTTTCTTTTTTTCGATGATGGCGATAGGCTCTGTGGTGGCGCTGGCTGCCTTTTTACCCAAGCAACAGGAAAGCACAATGGCGGTGAAGGGTCCTGCTGCACAAGCTGTTACAAAATGGACATTGGACAAATCACACTCAAACGTAAAATTTGCTGTAACACATATGGTTATTGCTGAGGTTGAAGGTGCTTTTAAAGTTTTTGATGGCTCAGTGGAGCATACAAAAGCCGACTGGAGCGATGCGAAGATCAATTTCTCTGTAGATGTGAATTCAATTGATACAGATAATGAAAACCGTGATAAGCATTTAAAGAGTGATGACTTCTTTAATGCAGAAAAATTTCCAACCATTACATTTGTTGGCAGCAAGTTTACTCCAAAAGGCGGCAACAAATATGAATTAACAGGAGACCTCACCATCCGTGATGTAACCAAACCTGTTAAGTTTGATGTAACGTTTGGCGGAATTGCAACGAGTACTCGTGGTGATAAAGCAGGGTTTAAAGCTAAAACTACCATCAACCGTTTTGATTATAACCTTAAATGGGACCGTGCAACCGAATCAGGCGGTCTGGTTGTAAGTAAAGATGTTGAAGTAACTGTTTTATTAGAATTGAATAAAGCGAAACAATAACTAGACAACATAAAAAGGAAGGCCCCCGATTTTTCGGGGGCCTTCCTTTTTATGTTGAAACCGCAAGCTCCTTACTTTGTTGTTTGAATGAAACTATTATTAGATCAAAAAGAAAGCTGAGGATTGGAAACTGTTTTCCTGAAAACAAACAGCGATTTCCATGATTCCTTCGTTAGATTTTCTATAAACCAACTGCATTGTTGTACCGGCTCAAAGTTTTGTTCTTTTGAAAACGCCAGCATTTCTTCAACAAAAAAATATCTCATTTCATGATCTTCTTCAAACAGGTGTAATTCGTTTCCTGCTTTTTTTTCAATCGTGATATTATAGTGAATTTGAACAATATTATGTTCCAAATCAATGGCAGGGTTTGCCGTTTTTGTAACCATCAAATTATCATTACTGTATTGTTTGGTTGATTGCTTTGGTTTGTCTTGTAACACTGCCGGAGCATGCCAGCAGTCAAAAATAAAAAGTCCACCGGGATACAGATGACAGGCTGCTGTTTCAAAAACAGCCCGTACATCGTCATTAGTTGTTTGATAACTCATTACATCAAATAAAGACAATACAACATCAAACTGTTCTGTTAGCCGGATTTTGCGAATATCATTTTGTAAAAACCTGATATGCTGTCCATACTCCTCTTTTGCAATTGTAATCATTTCTTCGGATCTGTCGGCACCATACACCGTATAGCCCAATTGAAAAAATTCATGAGCGTGTCTCCCGGTTCCGCAGCCCAAATCAAGAATACTTTGTGCGCCTTGATGGTGTTTTTTTATGATGGAATCAATAAAGCCCGCCTCCCGGTCATATAACTTTTCGGCATAAAATAAATTATAGCACAAGGCATATTCTTTAAAATTCATAAGCTTGTTAATTGCAGTAAAGAAACTGTTTCTTTTAATACCACATCCTGTTCTGCCTTTGTAAGACCAAGACCACTAGGCAAATACAAACCCCGTTCTGCTAAATGCTCAGCAACCGGATAAAATTCATTCACAAACAATCCCTTTTTTTGAAATACAGGTTGCAGATGCATCGGGTAAAAAAAAGGCCGTGTACCTATTCCTTTACTTTGCAAAAATAGCATGGCTTTTTCTGCATTGAATGGAACTTTATTGTTTAACACCATGCCAAACACCCAGTAAATATTTTCAGCATACTCTTTTTTTGGTAAGGGTAACTGTAACTCCTCTATATTCTGCAAATGGTTATGGTAACAAAGACCCATCTCTCTTTTTTTAAGTAAAAAAGAATCTATTTGTTCCAATTGTGCTAAGCCTATAGCTGCATGCAGGTTCGACATGCGGTAATTATAACCCAATTCTTCATGATAAAATCTCTTTTGAGGAACGAAACACAGATTGCTTATAAGCCGGCACCTTTTGGCAATGGAAAGATCATCTGTTACAATCATTCCTCCCTCTCCTGTTGTAATATGCTTATTTGGATAAAAACTGAATGTGGAAACATCACCCAAACTTCCAACCTTAGCGGAATAATATGTTTGGCCTATTTGTTCTGCTGCATCTTCTATTATTTTCAAATCATATTTTTTTGCAAGTGCAAATATTGGATCCATATCAACAGGCAATCCGTAAATATGTACTGCCATGATGGCTTTTGTTTTGGGAGTGATCTTTTGTTCTATCAACTCGGTATTCATGTTCCAGGTGCGTGCATCAGCATCAACTAATACAGGAATATAGCCTGCCCTTATAACAGAGGCGGCGCAGGAAATAATTGTAAAAGCGGGTAATATTATTTCACTTCCTCTTGGTAATTGAAGCGCCTGAACAGCACAATCAAGGGCGGCGCTGCCGCTGCTTACAGCAACTGCATATTTGCGGTTGCAGTAATGAGCGAAAGTCTGTTCGAATTTTGCCACAAACGGACCATCTGATGATACCCAGCCTGTATCAATACATTCAGCGAGGTATTTCTTTTCATTTCCGTTAAAAAGAGGAGTGTTTACTGAAATCATGAAACAACAGGTGAAGAATTTAAGCCAGGCGAAATCACTTTCTTCTCGTAAACTAAATAAGGTCCTTGTTTTATTTCAATCATCTCGGTTACAGAAAGAAATTCAAAGCCATGACCACCGGAAATTAAAATGATGATATCGCCTTCATTAATAATTCGGGTTGCTATGGGGTTGTGTTGATCATCATACAAAAATACTTTAACAGAACCCTTTTTTATAATCAACACTTCCTGGTATTGATAAATCGTATTGTTTTCCTGCCGGTGCGTATGTGGTTCAATCACATCACCTGCATTGCGGCAAATAGAACCCACCTGTAAAGGATAATCATTAGGCGTAAAAAAATGGGTGCCATTTCTTGAACTGTCATTATAAATGATCAAAGCAAGCGTGAGGGTTCCAGATGTGATTGTTTCAAGCATAAGAGATATCAATATAAAGAATATTTTTTTTTTAAAGTTATCCTGGGACCTTTTTTAACCTCAAGTGTGAATTATGTAAATAATTTACAAAAGCTTGTAACAGATATTATCAAAAGAACTTCAATTTTATCCTGTATAGAACCCTCTCTCTGGTTAAATCTTTAGCTGTTTCACTACAATGAAAAACGTTGCACTTTTCCACTGGGGGCCTATGTCGGTTCATACATACAATCTTGCAGATGTGATGTTGAATGCTGGAATAAATGTTCACTTTTTTGTTTATACTCCTTTCGAAAAAAATGTGGATCCTTTTGAAAAAGAATTGATTACTTTAATGAGAAGCAGGACTCAGGTAACTGAAATAAAACCCACATTTACAGAAAAACTCATCAGAAAAGGGTTTGTATTATTAAGAATAAGGGGCATACAATGGGCTTATGTAAACCTTGAGCCACTTCTTCCTTTAAAAACAAAGATGGCTTTTTCGGCAGCCAATTATGATTTGCTGATTGCAGTTAATCAGGTATCTCTATGCTGGCTGCACCGTGTTGCCAGTAAACATTCTCATAAAATAATGTATTACAGTCTGGAGGTGTTTAAAAAGACTGATCCGGGATTCAACAATAATTTTATTACGCCCTTCCTGGAAATTGAACAACGGATTCTAAGAAAAATAAAAGCACTCATTATTCAGGATAAAGAACGGGCACATTCATTATTGAATGGATCATTATACAAGCAAAGTCCCGATCTTGTTTATTTACCCGTATCAGTAAAAGGAGAACCCATCAGAAATAAAACGCAATTTCTTCAGGAAAAATTTGAATTGCCCCTATCCAAACATATCATTCTTTATTTCGGACGTTTCTACCAGGAACGAAAAATAGAGGAATTGATTGCTGCGTTTCAAAAACTCGACAGCAACCATTTTTGTTTTGTAATGCATGGCGACAGAAGGCTGGCCAGGTTTTCTAATCCTGAGGAGGGAATTTATTTTTCATCGGAACTTATTTCGTTTGACAAAATCCCATTATTGATAGCATCTGCTGCCATTGGGGTGGCCTTTTATGATAATGGTTGGGATAATACAAAACTTACTGCTTTTTCATCAGACAAAATAGCCCGTTATATGCAAACAGGTGTTCCCTTCCTGGCATATAATAATGAAAGTTACCAAAAACTACGCAATGAGTTTTGCTGTTGTGAGTTACTCGACGATTTTTCTCAACTGGAAGAAAAAGTGAAGAAGATAATGAGTAATTATGATGAATACCGGGAGGCTTGTTTTAAAGCCTATGAAAAATATTACAATATTGATAATTCTTCCAAACCATTCATTCAATACATTAAAGCAGTGTAAAAACTAATGGGTGTTTTATAATCAGGGTTAGCGATGCAAAGATCAATTTTTCAATAAGAAAACTTATAAATTAAAAGCCCAGATAAAATCGGGGTCTTTTAATTTGATGAAGAATCAGTTTGTTTCTTCAACCAGTTTTTTAATCTCCACCAGGATGGGGTTCCATCCTTCACCATTATTAAATGCTTCCTGGTATCTTCTTTCGCCTTCAGCTACTTTTGAATAATCACCTTGTGTTACAATAAAAACAGTTTGTCCATTTTCTTCGGCTAAGGCGTAGGTAACAGTTAAATAGTTTTCAGAAATATCATCAATGGTTGAATTCGGATCGATGGTTGTGTAAATAAGTAAATGTTCCGGTTCAATTTCCAGAATCGTTCCTTTTACAAAAACCATTTCTTTTCCTTCATATTCTCCTGTCCAAAGTAGTTCACTTCCCACCTTCCAGTCAGAAACGGTTTTACAGCCAAACATATATTTTTTTGTTTGTGCAGGGTTTACCAATGCATCCCAAACTTTTGAAGCAGGCGCATTGATGCTAATGCTGTTTTTTACAAATAGTGATTCGCTCATGTTTGATGGTTTATATTATTTCGTTTGTGAAAGAAGTATTGCAGAATTTTATTTCTGATCAAAAAATAAAAGAACCAATCCATTTTTCGATAAAGCAACGCACTTGCTTCCAAACCCAATGGTCATAGCAAGGTCATCCGATACACAGGATTCATCCCATTGAATAAAGGACTCTTGTTTATCAGGCGAAATAACGATTCTGTCTGTGTACCACATGGAGCCAATAGATTTATAAACGGATTCTTTCTGGTTTGAATAGAGTGAAGTCGATTGGTTTTTTTTATCTACACAGATCAATTCATCTTTTGTATTAAAACGCAAACAACGGTTATTGTTACCAATGGTTTGTAATGTTTTTTGGCTGCCGGTTTCAATCAGCTCTGTTTCTTTGCCATTCCACCTGGCTAAATGAGTGCCGTTTAAATTTAATACAAAAGCAGTTTCTGTTGCATTGGAAATATCGAGTTGCCACTTCATTTGTAAAGTTTCAGCTACTTCATATAAATGCAGGAATTGCTGTTCATTGTTTTTCCAGTGAATGACCATTTTTTTTTCATTACCGCTCATGCATGCTGCAATCAATTGATTTTTTTCGGTTTTTGGCAGGTAAGCAATTTGTTCATGCGAAATCAAGTGTGTAACAGTAACGGCTTCCTCTTTATCAACAATCTCTAATAAAGTATTTGGAATTAATTTTCCTTTGATCGTATATTTTGTTTTCCCGTTATTTTGAAAATTAAAGAGCGTAACATTTGTGTTGTCAAGCACAACCAGTACATTATCTGCAAACCACATAACAGGTTCAGGTCCGGAATATGTATACCATGCAAAAACCTGGTCGGTAAATGTATTTACGAGTTTTATTTTCTGATCATGCTTGCTGTAAAACGCAGCAATAAAACTTCCTTTAATAAAACAAGCCTTTTGTGCTGAAAGCTGAAAGCAATAAAACAAGAATAATATTATAGGCAGGAATCGTTTCATTCTTTGGTTATAGCTTATGCGTTGTTATATGTTGAAGTTACAAAAAGAAGTGCAGCGTAAAGAACGGTTATATAAATACCAGCATAGGCTAAAATAAAAAGCCATCCTTTTTAAGATGGCTTCTTTTAATAATTTGAAAAAAATTACAGTACTAATACACCTTTTGCAATAAACTGTGTTTCTTTTTTTACTTCTTTGATCTTTTCTATCTGGGCTTTGCTTTTACCGGCATCCTGTGCATAGTGTTGCTGTTGTTTTACACTTACTTCTTTTTGTTTGGCTTCACCTTCCAGTACAACTGTTTTACCAACAATATCTTTTGGCATAAAGAAACCGTAATCCTTAAAACGCACCATCATGGTTTCGCCATTACCTTTCTCTACTTTCATCCAGCAACCTTTTTCCATGCATACTTCAGTTACTTTAGCGGTGATTTTTCCGGTAAAGGCTCCTTTATCCACCACTTGCTCTTCCATATCTCCCAGCGTTTTTACATCTGCATTATTTGTCCCGTCGCCGTAAGTAACACCCTTCACAGCTGGCTTGGGATCATTTTGCGCAAAGGCTGTTATTGTAACAAAGGCAACTGCAAGCAATAAAATCAGTTTTTTCATATTCCGTTTATTTATGAGACAAAGTTAATCATGTAAATGAACAGACCAAACCGCCCCTCTTAAAATGCACAAACTTGCAGAATTGATCTGCCGGTAAACGCACCAAAAAAATTTTGCTAAAAAACTTGGAATCTAAAATAATTAGTATTATTATTGCTAAATAAATTAGTGTGCACAAAAAAACAAACTCGTTATGGAAGAGACTTTAATTTTGGAGAAACCAAAGGAGAAAAAAATGAGTAAGGACAGCGTTAAAGACAGCAGCAAAGAGAATAGCGAAAAACTCAAAGCTTTAAAACTCACCATCGACAAGATTGACAAGGATTTTGGAAAAGGCAGTGTGATGATGATGAATGAAAAGGGAATTCATGAAATTGAAGTGATTTCAACCGGTTCCATTGGCTTGGATGTGGCATTGGGAATTGGTGGGGTTCCTAAGGGAAGAGTGGTAGAGATTTATGGGCCCGAAAGCAGTGGTAAAACAACCATTGCCACACATATCATTGCAGAAGCGCAAAAGAAAGGCGGTATCTGCGCTATCATTGATGCTGAACATGCATTTGACAGTGGCTATGCGCAGAAGTTAGGTGTTGATGTAGATAATTTATTGATCTCTCAACCTGATTATGGCGAGCAAGCGTTGGAAATTGCCGATCGCTTAATATTAAGTGGTGCTATAGATGTAGTAGTCATTGACTCTGTGGCGGCACTTGTACCAAAAAGTGAGTTGGAAGGTGAAATGGGCGATAGCAAAATGGGTTTGCACGCAAGATTAATGAGCCAGGCTTTGCGTAAACTCACTGCTACGATTTCAAAAACAAATACCATTTGCATTTTCATTAACCAGTTGCGTGAAAAGATCGGGGTCGTGTTTGGTAATCCTGAAACAACAACCGGTGGTAATGCCTTGAAGTTTTATGCCTCTGTACGTTTGGATATCCGGCGTATGAGTCAGATCAAAGATGGTGATGAAGCAGTTGGTAACCGGGTGAAAGTAAAAGTGGTGAAGAATAAAGTAGCTCCTCCTTTCAAGTCGGCTGAGTTTGATATCATCTTTGGAGAAGGCATCAGTAAAACAGGTGAAATCATTGATATGGGAGTTGAGTTAGCCATTATCCAAAAAAGTGGTAGCTGGTACAGTTATAATACTGACAGGCTGGGCCAGGGAAGAGATGCAGTAAAACAATTACTCATCGATAATCCTGAAATGGCCAATGAAATTGAAAGAAAGATCCGTGAAAAGATAAAAGAAATTCAAAACGGAGCACCTGCTTCGTAAACTTCGGGTTTGTTTGTAAGTATGAAAGCCTTTCGCTTCTGCGAAGGGCTTTTTTCATGTAAGCTCTTTAACAATCGGGTATTGCAGATGATAGGCAGATGACTTACTTTAGTTGCTTAACCATTCATCATGAAAAGAATAGTTTACTTATTATCAATTATTGCAGTCTCTTTTTTTTTAACTGGCTGCCCTTACGAATCAACTGTACCCATAAACATGCCAACAGTTCAGTATCCTGCATCCATGCTTGGTAAATGGGAGCCTAAAAGCTCTTCAGATGATCTCTATATCATTTCAAAGAAGGATGATTACACAATCATTATTACAAAAACAAAGAAGAACGTGAAGGCAGATGAAAAGCCGGAAGTATATGAAGCGTTTCTTTCAGATGTTGCAGGTACAAAATTTTTAAACCTATATGAAAAACAAGAAGAAGCGGATGGGTCAAAAAAATTCTATTTGTACAAACTGGAAATAAGTACAAGCGGAGCAAGGTTAACATTGAGTGAGATCACCGAAAATGTGGATGAAAAGTTTGAAAGCTCAGCAGCATTGAAAAGTTTTATTGAAAAGAATATGATGCATTCATTTTTCTTTGGGAAAGAGGAAGAAGTGTATATCAAGGCCGATTAAACAGTTCAGGTATAAATTTGAACAGGCTCCTTAACCGGAGCTTTTTTATTTGAATTTTTAGGTAGCAGGAAACTTATTTATGAAATAAAAACCGAAATCTGTATAAAAGAAATGGAAGAATATCCTGAAGTACTATAAATGCAGTTGAACAGATTGTCTTTAGTAGTTGAAAATAATGTAGTTTCCTTTTTCAAACTACTACTCATGAACAGGTTCTTATTTTCTTTCAGCTTATGTTGTTTTATAGTTTCTGTAAGCGCACAACAAAACGATACCATTACAAAAGATGATGTAAAGATTGCCGCCAAACTGATTGGTTTGCATTTTACTGAGCCCGAGCGTGACAGTATGATGCGGGATATAAGAGATAATGTGAAAGACTATAATAAGATGCGGAGCATTCCGCTTAACAATAATGTACCCATGAGCTTGTGGCAAAGCCCAGTATTGCCGGGGATGAAGTTTGAACAAGTGCAAAAACCTGTTAACTGGATAATTCCTGCAAACATTTCTCTTCCTAAAAATAAAAGTGACCTTGCTTTTTTTAATATCCTTCAATTAGCATCGCTGATCAAAAATAAAAAGATCACATCAGTTGAACTGACCAGGTTTTTTATTGAGCGGATTAAAAAGTATGGCGATACCCTGCAATGTGTGATTTCAATAACGGAAGAAATTGCCATGCAACAGGCAAAACTAGCGGATGCTGAAATTGCAAAAGGTAAATACAGGGGGCCATTGCACGGCATCCCGTATGGGTTGAAAGATCTGTTTGCAGTAAAAGGAACAAAAACAACCTGGGGTGCTGCACCTTATAAAGAACAGACAATTGATGTTGATAGTTATGTTTATACAAAGCTGAAAGATGCAGGTGCAGTATTAATTGCAAAATTTACTTTAGGCTCGTTGGCAATGGGTGACTGGTGGTTTGGAGGAAGAACGAAGAATCCATGGAATTTAAACTTTGGTTCTTCGGGATCATCTGCCGGCTCAGCATCAGCAACTGTTGCAGGCTTGGTACCATTTGCTATTGGAACAGAAACCTATGGCTCTATTGTATCACCATCACATACATGCGGTGCAACCGGACTGCGTCCAACATTTGGATCTGTTAGCAGAACGGGCGCCATGACTCTTTGCTGGAGCCTTGATAAAGCAGGACCCATTTGCAGAAGTGCTGAAGATGCAGCAGTTGTTTTCTATTTCATTAAAGGAACAGATGGCAAAGATCCTGGAGCTGTTAATATGCCATTCAATTACTCAATGAAAGCAGACATTAAAAAAATTCGTGTTGGTTATTCAAAAAATTATTTCGACCGGATAAAAGATACAAGTGCCAATGAATGGAAAGTGTTGAAGGCATTTGAAAAAATGGGTGTACAATTAATACCGGTTATTTTTCCTGATAGTACAGTTTATACTTTTGATATGATTGGTATCACTGTTGCCAGTGAAAGTGCTGCTGCTTTTGATGAGTTAACAAGAACGGATATGGACGATCTGTTAACCCGGCAAAATAAAAATGACTGGCCCAATTATTTCCGCACGGCAAGATTAATACCTGCTGTTGAATATATCAATACAACAAGACATCGTTACTTAATGATGCAACAAATGAAAGCATTTTTTGAAACGGTTGACGTGGTAATTACTCCAACCTTTGGAGGAAGCCAAATGGCAATTACAAATTTAACTGGTCATCCGGCTTTATGTTTGCCTACCGGGTTTAATCAACGTGGATTACCCACCAGTATTACATTGGTAGGAAGATTGTATGATGAAGCAACCTTGTTAAGTGTAGGCAAGGCATTGCAACAAGCAACAGGATGGGAAAAAGTACATCCGGAAAAATTCCTGAAATAGTTTTATTTGTTTTGAAGAATTGCTTCTTCTTTTTTCAACTGCCTGTCATACACAAAAGTTCCAAGAGGCAACCATGCTGCTATAAAAGCAAATAAAAATTTTTTGAGTGGCCAGTTGTAGGTTTCTTTTACAAACCAGGCAAGTGCTATATAACTGATGAATAACAGGCCGTGGGCCCATCCAACATACTTTACTGCTAAAGGAAAATCAAATAAATATTTTAAGGGCATGGCTATTAAAAGCAATACCAGAAAAGAAATACCTTCTGCAATTCCTGTTTTGCGTAAAAGTTGAAGCGGCTTGAGGTTCATATATCAATAAACGGATTAATAGAAGCTTTGCTAAAAAATTAATGATCGCAGTCAGTTGTATGACAATGATTGGCAATTCTGCAATAACGGTGATTCAATACATGTGCAGTAATAACAGCAGCGGTTGCCGGAATTACAAACAAAAATGTTGAATAAGGAAATTTTATAAACTGGTGAAGTGTAAAAAGAATCATACCAACTGAAAACGGGATCAATGTTGCCCAATGATGATGATGTTTTTTGTAGCCATGCCACAACGTAGAAAAACCAATTGCAAAAGCGGAGCCCAGCAACAACACTTCAATAAAAATATTATGAATGATATTGATGCCGAAAAGCGGAAGACTGGTAATAAATAATGGAAGCACAGCACAGTGAATGGCACAGGCTACAGATGCGGTAATACCCAAGGCTTCCCAATTAATGCGAAAATTCATATAAGAAGGCAAATGTACAATTTTGCAATGATGTTGCAAATATTGTTTTCAATTACTATTTCGGCCAACTCCCCTTCGTACCTTTGCTGTTAATTAAAATATATGTCGAAAAAAACGTGGTTCTATCTTGGTTTTTTTGTTTTACTGCTGGGCGTTTTTTACCTGGTTTTGTTTTGGGGAACTGATCTGTGGCGGAAGAAATTACCTACCATTAGTGAGGTAAAAGAGTTTGCTTTTGTCAACCAGTCAGGAGATACGGTTACCAATCGTGAAGTAGCAGGTAAAGTACAGGTAGTAGAGTTTTTCTTTACAACCTGCACCGGAATTTGTCCGAAGATGAATACCAATATGGCGGCAATAGCTTCAGATTTTGCAAATGAAGATGATTTTATGATCCTGAGCCATACGGTTGATCCTGGTAAAGATTCTGTCGGGCGGTTAAAAGTGTATGCTGATTCATTAAAAATTGATGGAACAAGATGGATGTTGTTAACTGGCGCCAAAGAAAAATTATACGAAGCAGCAAGGAAAAGTTATTTGCTCGACGATCAGAACAATAATAAAGAAGCAATAGAAGATCAGTTCATACACACTCAATTGTTTGCTTTGGTTGATAGAAAAGGAAGAGTCCGGGGCATTTATGATGGACTGAATAAAAAGGAACTGGCAAAGCTTGATAAAGACATCCGTCTTGTGTTGAGGGAAAGTTATGATGGTCCACGGTTTGTAAACGGAATTTTTCAAAACAATCCTAATTAATTAATTTACGATTATGAGTGAACCTATCCGGGAGTTATTGAAGAAAAATAATATGAGTATAACTGACAGCAGGTTGCAGATACTCGATTTATTTTACCAGGCACCCGGTGCTTTGGCCCATGCTGATATTGAAAAGAAAGCAAGCGATAAAATTGATCGGGTAACCATTTATCGAACGCTGCAAACCTTTGAAGAAAAAGGACTCATCCATACCATACCTTCAGCCGATAATTCTGTGAAATATGCTTTGTGCAAGGATCAATGTGCTGAGGGGCATCATCATGATAACCATGTACATTTTGTGTGTGATAACTGTGGCAAAACAATTTGTTTAGATGATGTATTGGTGCCTGAAGTAAAACTTCCCAAAGGCTTTCAACCTCATCAATCGAATATGGTGGTGAATGGATTGTGCAATGATTGTAAGTGAGCTCATAGTTTTTGAAATAACTACTCTTCCTTGAATGCAAAAAAAATGCCCTTCCGTAGAAACGGAAGGGCATGATTAATGTTCTGATTTAGCAGTACAAATATCGGTATTAATTTAAACTATCCATTTCTGTTTTTACAAAATCCATCAGTGTTTTAATGTGACTGGGAGAAAAATCAAAACGCAAACCTGCTGCTTCATATAACTGGGGTAATGTTTTTGTGCCACCCAAACTCAACGCATTGATGTAATTATTCAATGCTTGTTGCGGATTCTTTTTGAACTGCATCCACAAACCAATTGCACCAAGTTGTGCTATGCCATATTCAATATAGTAGAATGGTACTTCAAATAAATGCAACTGTCGTTGCCATTCGTATGAACGGAATTGTTCCAATCCGCTGTAATCAATCAAACCAGAGCTGTATTCAGCGGCAAGCGACATCCACTTCGCTCCTCTTTCTTCAACTGTGTGCGTAGGATTTTCATAGATCCAATGTTGAAAAGCATCCACACGTGCAATCCATGGTAAGATAGTGAGTACACGTTCCAGTTGTTTGAATTTTGCTCTGCGCAATTCATCTGCATCTTTAAAGAAAATGGTCCAATGCTCCATGCTGAACAGTTCCATTGCCATACTTGCTACTTCAGCTATCTCAGCTCCGTATTCTTTAAAACCGGTTAATTCCAGGTCATGTGTAAGAAAAGAATGAACAGCATGGCCACCTTCATGTACCATCGTAGTTACATCATCCAAAGTTCCGGCTGCATTCATAAAAATAAAAGGAGCACCTGTTTCTGCTAAAGGCATATTATAACCACCCGGGGCTTTTCCCTTCCTGCTGTCAAGATCAAATCGTTTTAATTCATTCATCTTTTTTAAACAATCAGCAAAGAAGGGATTGAGTTGTTCGAAGCATTCAATGGTTTTATCAGTCAACTCTTTTCCATTGTTAAAAGGTTGAAGCGGTTGAATGCCTTCCGGTTCTGCTTCCATATCCCAGGGACGTAATACATCTACTCCAATACTTTTACGTTGCTCTTCGTAAATAATTTTTACTAATGGAATAATATGCAGTTTCACTGCTTCATGAAAATTAAAACAATCCTGCGCTGTATAATCAAAGCGACCCAGTTCCTTGAATTTATAATCACGGTAATTACTGAACCCTGTATTCAGTGCAATCCGGTGACGCCTTTCAACTAATTGATTAAACAATTCATTCAAAGCATCTCTGTCCTGGTAACGACGGTTCTGCACTTTAAAATAAACTTCTTCTCTCAGTTTGCGATCAGGGTTTTCTAAAAACTTACCAGCCTGTTGCAGCGTATATTCTTTTCCATTTACTTCAACCGTCATCTTGCCTGCTATTTGTCCGAACTGTTGTTGCATCACATTCAACTCCGCCAATATGGGAATGTTTTCCTCACGAAACAGGTCAATGCTTTTATTAATTGAACGCAGATAAGTGAAATATTTTTCAGCATCCAGTTTTTTGGTAAAAGGACACTCAACCAGTTTGCGGTTTAATTTATCTGCATAGGGTTGCATTTTTGGAGCAATCTCCATATAGAAATAGTTAAAGGCTTCTTCCAGTTGTTTATTTTCTGTATCACAGGTCATGCGAACCTGTCGCCAGCATGCATCTTCACTTACGATGGCTTCTAACTCACTGCTGTCTTTCAACCATTGTTCAAGATCCTGCTTATTGTTAATGGGCTGATTGAGTAATTGTAAAAAATAAGGCTCCAGTAATTCCCATGTTGTAATGGAAAAATCTTTTGGTAAAAATTTTCGTTCTATGGGTTTGATATCTGCACTCAACATAATCGTATGATTAAATGAAATTAAAAAGAACGTCATTTCGACGAAGGAGAAATCTCACTTCATTCAGTTGTTTGAATAGCGGCAGATGTCTCCTTCGTCGACATGACGTCCTTAAAATATAATGTAACTAAAAAATTAATCTTCCTTTTTCTTTTTTGGCGCAGCTTTTTTCTTGGGTGCTTCATCTGTAGTTTTCTCCTTAGCCTTGGGCACATCTTTTTTCTCCTCTTTTGGCTGAGTGGGCTTAGCTGTTTGTTTTGCAGGCTTTTTTTCTTCAATTTCAGCAACCTCTTCAACTTCCTCTTCTTCTTCAACAGGTTGTTCCGTTAATTTTATTTCAATGCCTTTGGCTTTGATGACACTGTACCATTTCAGCATCTTTTTCATATCGCTGCTGTATACTTTTTCAAAGTCCATATCAGGATATACATTTTCAAAATATGCTTTTACAGCATTCGCATTTTTTTCATCAGGCAAAGCTTCTTTCGACGCTTCCATAGCTTGTAAAACGTCTGTGAGATTTACATTGTCACGAACCGTATAAATTTCTATACTCTCCAGGTGTGAAAACTGGTGCTGACGTGTAGAAGCAAATTTTGTTGATTGGTCATCCAATGAACGCACAATGGCTCCATCGCTTTTGCTGCTGATCAGTTCATATAAACCCGGCATTCCGGTTACTGCTATTAATTTTCCGTATTCCATAATATTATTATTAATTCAAGGGCTGCAAGTTAAGATATTTGAACAAACCTGATTTCATAATTCGGAGCTCTTAGAGTAGCTTCGATAGAAATCACCATTTGTTATGATACGCAGCTTGCTTGTTTTGGTCTTTGCCCTGCAAAGCCTGTGCCTTTTTGCACAAAAAGGACTTGGAACCTATCAAAGCTTTAAACAGGAAGCAGGAACTGTAATAATAACTACCTCTAAAGGAAAGATTTTCTTGAGAAATTATCCGGGCGGTATTGTACAAACAACTTTTGAAACAAACCAATACAAAGGAGAACAGGTGAGCAATGCTGTTATTCAAAAACCTGTTGCCGGTATTCAGCTCATCAAAAATGATCAGGTTAGTCTCCGGATAATGATTGATAAAACAATGGTTACAGTCCAAAAAAATCCGGTTGAAGTACATTATTCAAAAAATACGAAAGGGTTTTCGTTGGTCAATTATGAATGGAAGGATGAACATCATATAATGTACTTTGCTGTAGAACCAACAGAAAAGTTTTTTGGTACCGGATCCCGTTCCCTTCCGATAGACAAAAAAGGATATAAAGTAGAACTGAACAATAATCCATGGTATGGTTACAGTACAAATGCTGATAATCTCAATTTTTCGATTCCCTTTCTGCAATCAAGTAAAGGGTATGCCTTGTTTATTGATAACCCATCACGGGGATTTTTAGATATAGGAAAAACGAATGAAGCAATCCTTGAAGTTGGAGTAAAAGCAGGGAAGCTGCAGTTTTATACATTCTTTGGTGAAACAGCTGCTCAACTTGTTCATCAGTTTACATCGCTTGTTGGCCGTATGCCGATGCCAGCACGCTGGATCATGGGAAATTTTATGAGCCGCTTTGGTTACAGAACACAGGATGAAGTAATGACGATTGCACAAAAAATGAAAGACCAACAATTTCCTTTTGACGCCGTAATTATTGATCTGTTCTGGTTTGGTGATGCAGTACATGGAGCCTGGAACATGGGTAATCTTGACTGGAACAAGCAACGTTTTCCGCAACCGGAAAAAATGATCGCTGATCTTAAAAAGCAAAACATTAAAACAATTCTCATTACAGAACCGTTTGTTTTATCTGAATCGTTCAACTACAAATACACACAGCAACAAAAATTAAATGCTGTTGATAAAAACGGCGATACAATCGGCATCAAAGAATTTTATTTCGGCCACACCGGACTTCTGGATATTTTTCAAAACAAAACAAAAGATTGGTTCTGGAGTAAATATGATGCACAGATCAAAAAAGGGGTTGCCGGTTGGTGGGGTGATTTGGGTGAACCTGAAAAGCATCCCGGCTATGTGTATCATAATTTAAAAGACCTTGGACAACAGCGCTTGTACAATGCAGATGAAGTACATAATATGTATGGTCACGTATGGAGCCAGATGTTATTTGAAAAATATGCAAAGCTTTATCCAAACGAAAGATTGTTTCATTTAAACAGAAGCGGATTTGCAGGCACATGGCGATATGGTTCATTTCCATGGAGTGGCGATGTAGACCGAAGCTGGAATGGGTTCCGTGCACAGTTGCCCATTATGCAAAGCATGAGTTTAAGTGGCGTTCCAACCATGCACAGTGATGCAGGGGGTTTTGCCATGGGACAAAGAGATCCGGAATTATACATGCGCTGGTTGCAGATGGCGGTGTTTACGCCCATCTTTCGTCCGCATGGAAGTGTAAATGCGCCTGATACTTCCATTGCTCAAATAGAAAGTGAACCCGTGTTCTATGATGAACCGACTAAAAGTATTTTAAGAAAGTTCGTACAACTGCGTTACCAACTGATGCCATACGTTTACACACTTGCATACGATGCTGCAACGAAAGGAACTCCGTTTGTACGACCCATGTTTTACTATGACAATACTGACAGCAACCTGTATAAAGCAAATGATCAATATATGTTTGGCGATGCATTGTTGATTGCACCTGTTTTAGATAAAGGAGCAACCAAACGAAAACTCTATTTACCCAAAGGGGAATGGTTTAACTTTTGGAACCCAGCTATTAAACACATAGGTGGCGAATGGATTGAAGTTGATGTAACTACAGAAACAATTCCTGTATTTGTAAAAGCAGGAAGCGTAGTACCAATGAAACCGGTTTTTAATAACACAGCCAATTATCCTAAGGACAAGATTATTTTACATTACTATATTGCAGAAGGAAGTCAACAAACGTTGATGTATGAAGATGATGGAACAACGAACAAAGCAAATGAAAAAAATCAGTTTGAAGTGATCCGTTTTTCTACGTCAACGAAAGATGGGCAGGTGAAGTTGAGCATCAACAGTAATAACGGGCAATACAAAGGCAAACCCTTGCAGCGGCAAATTGAATTATTTGTTCATGGTATAACAGATGTTACACAAGTGTTGATCGATGGCAAACCATTCAGAAAATGGAGGCAACATGAAGACGGCATAAATCTGCCAAAGTTTATGTGGGAAAATAGAATGAAGAAGATTGAAATAAGATAAATTACAACACAGGGCTAAGGAGGAATGGAGTAACAGAGAACTCTGTGTTACTCATGAACTCATTTCCTCTGTGATTAACGCATAAAAAAAGCTCCGACCGTACGGTCGGAGCTTGGAGTTTTAATATGTTTACGCCATCTGCGAACTCATTGACTTCGATTGTTTCTTTCTTTCATCTTCATCCAGAATCACTTTGCGCATACGGATGTTAACGGGAGTAACTTCAATACATTCATCAAACTGAATATATTCCATACACTCTTCCAGTGTCATTAATGTTTTAGGAGCCATCCTTGTTGCATCATCTGTTCCGCTTGCACGGTGGTTGGTTAACTTCTTTGGCTCTGTTGCATTTACAATCAGATCGCCCGGTTTAATGTTTTCTGCAATGATCTGTCCTGCATAAACTTCTTCAGCGGCATCAACGAAGAATGTACCACGGTCCTGTAATTTATCAATGGAATAGCCGGTTGTTTTTGATGTATTTTTTGAAATCAATACGCCGTTATTTCTTCCAGGAATATTTCCTTTCCAGGGTTTGTATTCATTGAAACGATGTGCCATTACAGCTTCACCTGTTGTAGCAGTGAGCATTTGTGTACGCAAACCAATTAAACCTCTTGAAGGAATTTCAAATTCCAGATGCTGCATTTCACCTTTGGTTTCCATGATCATCATTTCACCTTTACGGCGTGTAACAAGATCAATCACCTTACTGGCAAACTCCTGCGGTACATCTACCACCAGGATTTCATAAGGCTCACATTTTTTTCCATTCACTTCTTTGGTAATTACCTGGGGCTGACCTACAGTTAATTCATACCCTTCCCTGCGCATGGTTTCAATTAAGATACCAAGGTGCAAAATACCACGGCCATACACCATCAAGCTATCGCCATCTTCACTATCTGTTACACGAAGTGCAAGATTTTTTTCTGTTTCTTTCATCAACCTGTCACGCAAATGCCTACTGGTTACAAACTTTCCGTCTTTACCAAAGAAGGGTGAATTGTTTACGCTGAACAACATGTTCATCGTCGGTTCATCCACACTAATTACCGGTAATGCTTCCGGGTTATCTGCATCAGCCAATGTATCACCAATATTAAAATCATCTACACCAACTACGGCGCAAAGATCACCGGCAATAACTTCAGTTACTTTCTTTTTGCCCATTCCTTCAAACACATACAGTTCTTTTACTTTCAGTTTCCTGATTGTACCATCTGCCTGCATTAAAGCTACTTGTTGATTTTCTTTAATTACGCCACGGCTTACTTTTCCAATGGCAATACGGCCAAGGAAGGAAGAATAATCCAGTGAAGTCAATTGCATTTGCAAAGGACCTTCTGCCACTTTTGGTGCAGGTACATATTTAACAATACCGTCCAGTAAAGGGAAGATGTTATCAATCTCAGTTAACGAATCGTTGAACCATCCGTTTTTTCCACTACCATAGTAAGTGGGAAAATCCAATTGTTCTTCTGTGGCATCGAGGTTAAAGAAAAGCTCAAAAATTGCATCATGCACTTCATCAGGTCTGCAGTTAGGTTTATCAATCTTATTGATTACAACAATTGGTTTTAACTTCAACTGCAACGCTTTTTGTAACACAAAACGTGTTTGAGGCATGGGCCCTTCAAAAGCATCCACTAACAAAACCACACCATCAGCCATTTTTAATACACGCTCTACCTCACCACCAAAATCGGCGTGACCCGGAGTATCAATTACATTAATTTTTACACCATTATATACAACAGATGCGTTTTTAGAAAAGATGGTGATACCACGCTCCCTTTCAAGATCGTTGCTATCCATAATCAGCTCACCGGTATCCTGATTATCACGAAACACTTTGGTGGCGTGTAAAATTTTATCCACCAGGGTTGTTTTTCCATGATCTACGTGTGCAATAATTGCTATGTTGCGAATATTCATAATCAATACGTTAGACATGCGGCAACGGCCACAGTGTCGTTTTTAAGTCGGCGAAGTTACGTCATTAAAGCGGGGTGGCAAGAGAAAAGGAGATTAATGTTTGGTTACGGGCAACATTATGGCATCGCCTGTTGTGTGATGCAGACGCTTTGGTCTGCATCCCGACCAAAGCGTCGGGACTCACTTCTGCGTTCTGAAGAAAGTTGAGCTTATTTGCTGCACAAAAGAAAATTGTTTACAAATATGTTAGTGCATAAAACTCTTCTGCATTAATTTATTGCAATACAGTTCCCTTAAATTTCTGCATTGCTTTTTCAGCCCGCCTGATGGCTAATTGTTTTTTAAAGTTGAACCATTTTTGTCCTCTCATCTTAAACATAATTCCATCAAACTTGCGTTGCAATGTTACATTCCATAATCCCTGCATGATGATGCCGGCAGTAGAGCCAAGTGTACGAACAGACAAACCAAACCCGCCTTCTACATATTCAATATGATGCCAGTGGCCACTGGGCATAAATAATGTATCACCTGTTTCTAAAATGGTGCTGTATCCTTTTGCATACTTCATGGCAGGATAGGTTTCAAAATCGGGTTTATCAATATCCACCAATCCATGAACATTAAACGGAAGACGGTATAAGAAATCACTCTGATCAGGAGGGAACAATACGACACGGCGTTTGCCGGTAAATTGTGTTAAGAATACATTGCTCATGTCAATATCCATATGCATACGTGTTACCGAATGTTTGGGACCAAAAAACATGAACGGTATTTTAATATAGCGATTGGTGATTTTCGGGTAGCCAAAATCTTTTAACAGTTCGGGTTTGTGTTTAAACACTGGGAATAAAAACAATCGCAGATCGGTTGGTTCTTTTTCTATGAGATCAAGATATTCATTGAACTTCATCTTTGCATGCGCTACACTTAATGTTTCGCTGGGGTTGGCTTGTTTGGTACTGAAGAGTTTTACTTCCAGGTCGCCCATGGATTGCTTGAAAAAATCCATCGTCCATTTTTCATAAGCAGGATATTGTTTCCACAAGCCACGCAATACAACCGGCTTTTGGGGTAGCAGATATTTTTGGGTAAATTCTTTACGTGTAATGGTTGTGCCGTCAACGATTGGAATTGGATTATCAATGTTCATCTTCATACCTGTAATTTTTTGCAACATTATTGTTGCATTTGCAAAGAGGCACAAATTTAAGTCAATTCATATAACTGGCCTTTAAAAGATAAATGATTCAGAAAACAAAAAATAGTTTTAATAAACCATTTACAACTCCTCCCACACTTGTTTGGCAAACTGCTCCAGCCCCGGATCACGGGCCCCCATTAATAGTAAAACACAATCCTCCGTAAAATGTGAACGGAGTTGGGTTAGCAAATTATTTCTGTTTTCAACAAAAAATGCCTGTTGGCCCAATGCTGCAATTTCCATGATCAGTTCATTCGATGAAATATCTTTTGTAGCCGTACCTCCTGCGTAAAAAATTTCACTCATCCATATTTCATCCTGAGGTCGAAGCGCTTTAGCTATCTCCTGCACAAAATCGTCTTTCAAAAAACGGGTGGGGCCATAGCCATGCGGTTGAAACCAGGCAATCACTTTAGGTGCAATAGGCTGACAGGCTTCAATGCTGGCAGCACATTTAACGGGGTTGTGTGCATAATCGTCAATCAACCAAACGCCATTTTTTTGTCCAATGATCTGGTGGCGGCGATAAATACCTTCGTATTGTCTTAATGCTTCTGCTGAAGTTTCTAATGGAACTCCGATCAAATGGGCAACCGTAGTTGCAGCTAATGCATTTTCCATATTGTGCTTGCCCACAGCGTGTATGCTGAATGGTGAGTGGTGAGTGGGGTTGCCGCTATGGTTAATTGAAAACGAAATAGAAAAGCCCTCTTGCTTAAAGTTACTAGCATGGTAAGCAGCATTATCATTTTTATCAACAGAAAAATTATGCAGATGGTTGTGCGATAATTGCCCTGCAATGCTCTGCGATTGATTCACTACAAAGAAATTTTTTGTATGTAGTTTGAACTGGTGAAAAACATCAATCAATGCATCTATTTCTTTATGATCTTTTTCAATATTCAATAACAAACCAATCTCCGGTGTGTAATGAATAATTGAGCCATCACTTTCATCCGCTTCAATCACCAGCCAATCACCCTTGCCCACTTTTGCATTGCCGATCTTATCTTCTTTTATAATACGAACCAATCCTGCGCCGCTAATAATACTTGGCTCCAAACCTGCATGTTGTAAAATATCAAACAACATGGCACTGGTGGTTGACTTTCCACTGGTACCTCCAACGGCAATTGTTTTTTTACTGCGTGCAATGATGGCGAGCAGTTCTGCACGTTTAATAATGGGGATGTTGAGTTGTTTGGCTTTCATGACTTCCTCTACCGTGTCTTCTACTGCAGTTGAAACAACAACCAAATCTGTTGCAGTTGTAATACCCTCACCGTTTTGTAAAAAACAATGGATGCCTTCTGCTTCCAGTTTTTCTTTTGTTTCGTTTGGCTCACCTGCATGAAAATAACGGTCGCTTCCGCCTGCTTCTTTTCCAATACCTTTTAAGTATTGAGCAAGGGCACTCATGCCTGTACCGGCTATACCAATAAAAAAAACTTTTTGAAAATCATTGATGGTTCGAATCATAGAACAACAAATGTAATTGAAAGGATGAATTACATGAAGTGGTATTCTCTACCTTTGACCAACTTAAATTTTTCTTTTAATGAAAATAGTTTCTTATCTCAAAGATGAACATGAGCAGTTGGGTTTTTTGATTGACGGAATTGTGTATGATATGGATACGCTGCATCCCGATCTGCCAACCAGTATGAGTATGTTTTTAAATTACTGGGAAGATTCATTACCTGTTGCTTTAGCCGGGTTGGGTTCTATACATGAAGGACGATTAATGCCAAGGGGAACACAACGGATTGAAGATTTACAGTTATTGGCACCGGTGCCTTTGCCTGCGAGTTGCAGGGATGGTTATGCATTTCGGCAACATGTGGCCGCAGCCAGGAGAAACCGAAAAGTGGAGATGATTGCTGAGTTTGATCAATACCCCATCTTTTATTTTACCAACCATCATAGTATTCAGGGACCCGGCGAAGTAAGATGTATGCCCGATCATTTTGAGAAACTGGATTTTGAACTGGAAGTAGCAATTGTCATCTGCAAGCAGGGCCGCAACATCCGTGCAGAAGAAGCCGATGAATATATTGGCGGCTTAATGATTATGAATGATTTCAGCGCAAGACGTTTACAGATGGAAGAAATGTTAATGAATCTTGGTCCAGCAAAAGGAAAAGATTTTTCAACGGCCATTGGCCCATGGTTGGTAACATTGGATGAATTGGAGGAATATATAGTTCCTGCAAAAGAAAATCATGTGGGGTTGAGCTGGAATTTAAATATGAAGTGTTGGGTAAATGGCGTGCAGGTAAGTGCAGGTAATGTGGCAGATATGGATTGGACCTTTGCAGAAATCATTGAACGTGCTTCTTACGGCGTTGATCTGTATCCCGGTGATGTGATTGGCAGCGGCACCGTTGGTACAGGATGTTTTTTAGAATTAAACGGCACAGCCAAACTCAACGATCCAAATTATACCGAGCAATGGTTGCAGGAAGCTGATGTGGTGGAAATGGAAATTGATGGGTTGGGAAAACTGAGTAATTCGATTATAAAGGAAGATGATGATTTTTCGATATTA
>JBKJNM010000075.1:0-6138 GCA_046593655.1 Lacibacter sp.
AGTAAATGATGAAGTAGATATTGCAACCGGCATTCCTATCATATCCTTGTATGGCGCAAAAAACAAACCATCAAAAGAAGATCTTGCTGATGTAGATATTATGCTGTACGACCTGCAGGATGTTGGCTGCCGCTTTTATACCAACATTAATGCACTGAAAAGATTAATGGATGCCTGTTATGAAAATGGCAAAGAACTGCTGATATTGGATCGGCCAAATCCCAATGGATATTTAATTGATGGTGCTGTGCTGGATATGAAATATAGCTCAGGTATTGGCATGTTTCCAATTCCTATGTCGCATGGCCTCACAGTGGGTGAATTTGCTCAGATGGCCAACGGGGAGGGATGGCTCGATAAAAAGGTTAAGTGTAATATTAAAATCATACCGGTTGCAAATTATGATCATGACATGCCTTATATCCTTCCTGTGAGCCCTTCCCCAAACCTCAATACAGCTCAATCTATTTTGCTTTATCCTTCTACCTGCATGTTCGAAGGAGTATACCTTAATCACGGTCGTGGCACTTATTTTCCTTTCACTGTGCTGGGCAGCCCCGAGCTGAAAGGCGTATACAATTTTTCTTATACTCCTACCGGCATAAAAGGAATGGCCGAAACACCTTTATTCATGAACGAGGTTTGTTATGGATTAGACCTGCGGAATTATGATACCAAACTATTGCGGCAATCAAAAAAAATAAACCTGCAATGGATAATGGAATTGTATAAGGCGCATCCATACAAAGAAAAATTCTTTAATTCAAAGTTGAGCAACCAAATGAATAATATTGAAATACAGATAGGATCAGGCCTGTTTCGCCAGCAGATTATAGATGGGGTATCCGAAGAAACAATAAGGGCAAGCTGGGAACCCGGTTTAAGCGAATATAAAGTAATGAGAAAAAAATACCTGCTTTACCCTTGATGATAATCCACATCTGTACTCAACCCATTCCAGGCAGTTTTGAAATATGGCGGGGCACCGAATATATTTTCAACTTTTTGTTCGCTATTCGGCTTCAGTCCATCCGACGAACCTGCCTGCCAGTAGGCAGGTAACACCGAGCAAATAAAATAAACAATGAATTTTTATTGATAAACTTAGCTTCGGTTACTGGCTGACAATTTTTAAATACCCCGCCGAACGCAAAGCCCTGACGTTAGCTACCATTTTAGAGCAACAGTGCGAACATTTAAAAAATAACTACAAATGATAACTTTAAGGATTGAACATAGAATTTCGAGTTTTGACGGATGGAAAAATGCGTTTGACAGCGACCCTATCAACAGAAAAAAATCGGGGGTTAAGCGTTATCGAATTTACCGGCCGACTGACAATTCCGATTTTGTTATTATAGAACTGGACTTTGATAGTATAGAACAAGCACAGGCAACACAGGCTGCCTTGAAAAATATCTTTCCTAACATTGAAGGCAAACTCATTTTTGAGGTGCAGATGAAATTGTTGAAGATATTTGAAGAAACGAACCTCTAACTCAATTTCTGAAATTCTTAAAAACCAGGCTCTTGATGCCGTTAATTGGATGTGTGATTAATGTAATTCATTTCAATAAATTATGTAACACTTTTTCTATTTAATATTTTTACTTTTAATGAGTTAATATTTAATAATAGGCCGAAAAAAGGAATTTGTTTATTATAAATTTAAAAAATATTTATTTTGAAACCACTTGATAACACATCCGGTACGCAGCCTGTTAATGATAATATTACCTCAGGTGAAAACTTGTCTGTTTGGTTTTCTGCAGTTGACCAACCCATCTCTTATGACACATTAAAAAGTGATATTGATACGGATATTTTAGTTGTTGGCGGTGGCATATCCGGTCTTACCACAGCTTATTGCCTGGCTAAAGAAGGACGCAAAGTAGTACTGGTAGAAGATGGATGCATTGGCAGTGGCGAATCAGGAAGAACAACGGCCCATCTTACTTGTGCCCTTGATGACCGCTATTATATATTGGAAAAAATATATGATGAACCTACCGCACAATTAGCGGCCAACAGCCACATGAAAGCAATTGAATGGGTAGCTAATACGGTTAAGCTCCATAATATTGATTGTAATTTTAAAAGGGTTGATGGCTATTTGTTCTTACACCCCTCCGATACAAAAGAAACTTTAGAAAAAGAATACGAGGCTACCAAAAGAGCAGGGCTTATTACAGAAATGTTGAATGCTGTTCCCGGTATTGAAGCGGAAGATGGTAAGTGGTGCATCAAATTTTCTAACCAGGCCCAGTTTCATGTTTTGCTTTATTTAAAAGGACTGGCCGATGCATTTATACAATTGGGTGGTAAAATTTATACACAAACAAAAGCGGAAAATATAACCAACGAAGGAGCCACCGCAAATGGATATGCTGTAAAAGCTAAACATATAGTTGTAGCCACCAATACCCCGGTAAATGATTGGGTTACCATGCACACTAAACAATGGCCTTACCGCACGTATGTTATAGGGGCAAAAGTTCCAAAAGGCAAATTGCCTTATGCATTGTGGTGGGATACCGGCGATCATGAATCTAAATGGGTATCGCAACCTTACCACTATGTTCGTTTGGCTGAATATGATGATCAATATGATGTACTTATTGCAGGTGGTGAAGACCACCGCACGGGCCAGGCTGATGATGAAAAAATAAAAGAAGAAGATCGTTATACAAAACTTATAGAATGGGCAAAGAAGCGTTTTCCAGTTATAGAAGATATTGCATTCCAATGGTCAGGTCAGGTGATGGAACCTGTTGATTCCATGGCATACATTGGTAAAAATCCAGGTGATGACAACATTTATATAATTACAGGCGATTCTGGTAATGGCATGACACACGGAACGCTTGGCGGAATAATTATAACAGATATTATTACGGGGAAGGATAACCCCTGGATAAACGTATACAGCCCATCCCGCATTACATTAAAAACAACCAGCGATTATTTGCGAGAAGTGGGAAATATGGTTGCTCAATATAGCGATTGGTTTGCCGGAGCGGATATAGAAAAACCAGAAGACTTAAAACCTGGGGAAGGTGGAATTCTGTCTTCCGGATTTAAAAAGATTGCCGTGTACTGTGATGAAGAAAACAAGTTACATACCTGTACAGCTGTTTGCCCTCACCTTGGAGGCATACTGCAATGGAATGCTGATGAAAAAACATTTGATTGCCCGCTTCACGGCTCCAGGTTTACTACAGAAGGTAAAGTCATCAACGGTCCGGCAACATCCGATTTGAAAAAAATTGTAGTAAAGGATGGACATCCGGTTACCTGAAAAACGAAACAAAAATTTAAAAATATAGAGATGAAATATAATACCTGAATTTGCATTTAACTTCAACTTTATATTTTCAATCCGCTGCGTGTCTTTGCTATGCTTTGTAAAATATTAGTATTGCAGCAAGTGTAAACCGTGTAGACAAACGCAAAATCATCAGGTTCCGGGCATCAACTTTGAGTAAAGAATAAATTCAAAATATTGTTGCCACTTTTAAGGAATTTTACTTGCTATTCATTTGCACTTGGAAGCATCCAACTGACAATTGGTTTGCGCCTCCCCCATTCATGAATACTTCCTTAAGTTTATCCACTATTTTAGCTTTCTCTGAAATGCACCAACCACATTAAAATAATTGAATCTTCCTGAATAACTGTTGTCTTTTATATTTGCGTGCAAAGAGTTGAATTATGCAAATACAAAACAGCAAGGCCGGTGATATAAATGAAATTTTCCGGTTGTATGATATTGCTTCTGCTTATCCACAATAAAAAGGCGTTGTGGTTTGGCCAAAATTTGAACGTTCACTTGTTGAAACTGAACTGGCAGAGAACCAGCAATGGAAATTAATGATGGATGATGTCATTGCCTGTGTTTGGGCCACCACGCTCAGCGATGCAGAAATCTGGGAAGACCGAAATAAAGATGCTGCTGTTTATATTCACCGCATTGCAACGAATCCAGAAAGCATAAAACATCAACGTCCGGAAACTTTGAAGAACGGCTTTATTACTACAGCCGTTAATTACCGGGTGCTTGTAAAAGCATCCTATATGTTGCATATTGATTTAATGATGATGATTGTTTTACTGTTGAACAAACCAAGCCCATTTATGGACTTGTGGCATTAGCCAATTATGACTCACAAAAAATTTTTTATCCCAGGCTAACCTGCCTCAATTATCAGCCTATCGCAAAGGCGTTTCAACTTAAGCATTAACTCAATTTAAGTCACCCTCCTATTTCTACGAATTTTGCTTAACAGACTCTAAACCAACCTTTGTATCCTCCTATTTCTGAACCTTTTAAAAAATTTTTGGTCGAATTTTTACAAAATCCAATTATCTATTTTTACCGTATTTATTGTTGTTAAAATTATACAACCACGACTAAATCGATAATATGTGCCATTTTTTACCCAAATTCTCACTTGTGGCATGTTGTTTTTTAATGCTCATATCGCCCTCCCTCTTTGCCCAAACCGTTATTAAAGGAATTTATATTATTGATAATAAATCGAAAATTCCTATTTCTGAAGCATTTGTACAAAGTGAAGATGTAAAGTTTAATGCAACTGCTGATGAAAATGGCTTTGTAAGCTTCGCCGGATTATCAACTTTCAAGGGGAAACTAACTTTATCAAGAATTGGATATGAAACAAAAATTGTTGATATCCTTTCTCTTAAACAACCGGATAATACAAATACAGTTATTATTTATTTAAATGCGACGGTATCCAGCCTGAAAGAAATCACTGTTCGTGCCTCCTCAAATAGTAGCAGCGGTGGCGTATTCAAAACAATCAGTGATTTGGATATTCACCTTCGTCCTATCAATAATTCGCAGGAAGTTTTGCGTATGGTGCCGGGATTATTCATTGGGCAACATGCTGGAGGTGGAAAATCAGAACAAATATTTTTGCGTGGCTTCGATATCGACCACGGAACTGATATTAATCTTTCTGTTGATGGTATGCCGGTAAATATGGTAAGCCATGCTCATGGTCAGGGTTATGCCGACTTACACTTTCTGATTCCCGAAATAATTGAAAAAGTAAATTTTAATAAAGGGCCATACTTTGCCGACAAAGGTAATTTTACTACCGCAGGTTTTGTTGACTTCAAAACAAAAAATTATCTCGAAAATAATTTTGTAAAGGTAGAAGGCGGGCAGTTCAATACCTTTCGTGGTATCACCGGGCTTAATCTGTTAAACCAAAAAGGTGACAGACGGAACCAGAGTTTATATTTTGCCGGTGAAGCCTCTTTTACCAAAGGTTTTTTTGAAAGCCCTCAGAATTTCAACAGGTTTAATGGAATGCTTAAATACCACGGCAGCATCAGCAACAAGAGTACATTGACAGCTATGATAACCGGATTTACAAGCAAATGGAATGCTTCGGGCCAAGTACCAGACAGGGCTGTAAATGATGGCACAATTGGCTTTTATGGCGCAATTGATAATACAGAAGGTGGACAAACTTCCCGTTATAATGCTAATATAGAATTAGTGAATAATTTTAATAACGGTGGCGTATTAAGGAACAGAGTTTATTATACGCATAATGAATTTAAATTGTATTCGAATTTTACTTTCTTTAAAGAAGACCCTGTAAACGGCGACCAGATAAGACAGGGTGAAGACAGAAACCTAATGGGATATAGTGGTTCTTATCAGAAAGATTTTTTATTGGGAAATATTAAAACACAAACCAACGCCGGAATTCAGTTACGTTACGACATAGTAGATAATCTGGAATTAACCCGTACTAAAAATAGAGATATTACCACCCTGCCAATTATGTTTGGCAAAGTAAATGAGTTAAATACTGCTGCATTTTGGTCGCAAAAAATTTCACTATCAGATAAATTAGATATTACAGCCGGACTAAGGGCTGATTACTTTAGCAATAGGTACAACGATAAATTAAACAGTCAACAATTATCCTCAAACGCAGCGTTGTTAAGCCCCAAATTAAATTTCAATTACCGTGTTAACGACAAAGTACAATTATACTGGTATAATGGCCGTGGCTTTCATAGCAATGATACCCGTGTAGCTGTACAACAAAACGGGAAAAAAGTAGTACCGCCGGGATGGGGTACAGATATTGGTGG
>JBKJNM010000247.1:0-5018 GCA_046593655.1 Lacibacter sp.
AGCACATGAAGATGAACCGGTGAAAAAAGCCCAGGAGTTTATTGAACAGAATTTCCAGGAAAAGATCACTGTGGATCAATTAGCATCTATGCTGGCATTGGGCCGTAGAAATATGGAGCGAAGGTTTAAAAAAGCGACTGCTAATACCGTAGTAGAATATATACAACGGGTGAAAATAGAAGTGGCGAAGAAAGAACTGGAAACAAGCCGTAAAAACATTAATGAAGTGATGTATGAAGTAGGTTACTCCGATACAAAAGCCTTTCGCACAACATTTAAAAAGATCACAGGACTTTCACCGGTTGATTATAAACGCAAGTATAATAAAGAAGCGATGTATGCGTAAATATTATAAAAAAGCAAAGTAGATAGCATTGCTTCGTTTTCTCCAATCCAAGATCAGTTAACTCATCGCAAGTGATCCGCTCATTATAATAACCCCCATTATAATCAGTTTTAGAGTAAAGGAGGTTGACCTTATGCAATTCTTTGTAGAACAAAATTCGATTGTCAGAGAAATTTGGGGTAAGAGCGACACGGTACTGTTTTTTTCGGGGCCCTCTGCTGAATTTGCTTTGAATAAAGCGGTGGACTGGCTTTACTTTACAGGCAAACTTCGCAGGATCTTCTCCATCTTCCTGCCCTTTGCCAACTCATCAACCAGCTTATCCATGTACCTCACCTGTTTTGTCAACTCATTTTCAATCTCTTCTATACGATAGCCACAGATGACCCCGGTGATGAGATGTACGTTTGCGTTGAGCTTTGCCTGTTGGAAGAATTTTTCAAACGTTACTTTTTCTTTTATCAGTTCCTGGAGCTTCTTGTTACCGAAGCCTGTTAACCACTCAATGACCTGGTGCAGCTCTTCTTTTGTTCTGCCTTTCTTTTCCACTTTGGCAACATACAACGGATAGACGGAAGCAAAGGTCATTTTTTTGAAACGTTCATGCTGTGTATTGGAATTGTTTATGGCTTGTATTTTAGTGTTCATCTTTTATGTTATTTCGAAAGCCTGCGTTTGTGTTTGTACGAAACGGAATTGGTTGTTTTAGAAATAGTTTGTATCAACATAATTATTGCAACTAAACCATAAAAACATCAAAATTTATTTAGTTTTTTAAACAGTTTTTGTTGTGAGTAGTATTTTATTCTCCAAGTGCTGTAACGATATAATAAAACTGCTTTTTGTCTGGCAAATAAAACTGTAAAGTTCTACCACCTAAATATTCCTTTTGTCGTTTTGAAATTAGTCTTTTACTGATAAACTTCTTGTTTGATTTTGAATAAACCATAAACTGTCCTTTTAAAATAAGTCCAGCACCAAGAAAATAGAATTCCTCATTTAATTTCTTTGTCAAAACATTTTCAGGTTGTTGTCTGAAAATGCTGTCACGTTGTGCTTGGTCATAGTAAAAGTAAGGGGCCGTAATTTTAATTTGTTGAATGTCTTTTGCTAATGTGTCACAAAAAGTTTGATAACCATAATTTGATAACACATTTTTATTATCGGAATTGTCAATGAATTTTTTTATGTCGTCTTGCTTAAAATAAAGAATTGCGTTTGGGACTTCATAAACAAAAGTATTCTCTTTAATAGTGTCGAAAAATGTAGGTTTTAGTTTCTGTCTACGAATGCCAAAGTCAACTTGTGAAAAAGATTGAATTGTCAAAACTGAAAATAGAAAAGCTATGGAAAATTTGAGGATCATAATATTTCGCCCAACACATAAATATACGCAACCCCAATTAATTTCGAAATCCCTAACAGTTCATTTTCATCATTTGCTTATGGCTGTTTACTGTTGGGTTGCACAATACCCAACAATCCATTTACTCACCCACTTTTATTCTCACACCTTCACTATGACTTGTAAACTCAGGCGCATACATACATTGGATGGTGGTGATACCACTGCTGTAGTTTCCTGCATGTGTAATGAACATCGGGTATTCAAATACATAGGTGCCTTTGTTTAACCAGTTAAAGAAAAAGTTGGTGCTGGCATCTTTGGTGCTTTCATAATAGCCCAGGCCTCCCTGCCATTTATAAGCGCTGATCACATTCACAGGTTCCATACAACTCGGACGCATATCTTTCATGTGTACATATTCCATGTTACGGTCAACACGTAATTCAATACGTACTTTTATTTTATCACCTACTTTTAATTCATACCCTTCCGTTACAGGAGTAAGCACAGGTCCATTGGCTGTATTGCGTTCAACAAAATATTTCTTCTGCAATTTTAATGCTGTTTCGGCGGATGTGATCTTATCCAGGTTTTCAAAATACTGCCAGTAAGCAGCACCCCATGAAGGTCCCCCTAAATCCCCCTTAAGGGTGACTGGGTAACTCACCGTTACTTTAATATTGCCCATCTCCGGTTTTACAAAATTGCCATCAATGCTCCGTTTGAAATAACCTGTACCAACCTCTGTTTTTTCTGTTGATGTAGTGAAAAGCTGATCACCTGCTTTTATTTCAACCACAGGTTCTGTTGCAATCCATTCACCACCCTGTAACAGCAATGCATAACATGCTTCGGCTGTTGCAATAGTTGTTTTCCAATTCTGTGTTTGTTTTTGTTTCAGCAACCATGTTTTCAAATCGGCAACCGCTTTTTGATCGTTGCTTACTTCGCTGAACACTTCAATCATCAAGGCCTGTGACTCTACCGGAGCCTGGTGCCAGTAGTAACCTGCATTGAATTCTTTCCAGTACATACCCATCTCTTCGCTCAGCAATGCATTTTCTTTTAAGGAATTGACAATGGCCGTTGCTGTTTTAAGATCCTTGCTCCGATGCGTTGCCAATGCAATCATTCCCTGCATATACTTGCTTTGCCGGAGCCAGTACTGCACGCTTTGTTTATAATAATAAGCATAGGCTGTTTTGCTGGCCGCAAGAACGGGAACATCTTTAAAGAAGCTGCGCATATACAGGTATTGAACCTGGATATTGCTGAGATTATTATTTTTCAACTGCGCTTTATACTTTATTAAGTAATCATAATCTTCTTTTAGTTTCTGATCGAGATAAGGAATCGCTTTCGCCAGGATTGCATTGATCGCTTTCTCCTGTTCTTTTGGTAATGCATTCAGCTTTTTTAAATGCCCGATGCCTGTTACAATATATTGTGTAATGTAACGGTCATCAGGTCCGCCTTTGAACCAAACAAATCCGCCATTGCTGGATTGCATTCCTTGTAGCTGCGCCATTGATTTGCTCAGCTCATTGCTCATGCGGATCATATCAAACAGCAAGGCCATATTTTTCTTCTGCTGCTCTTCATTCTTTGCCTGTAATACCCAGGGTGTTTCCTGCAACAGCACTGATTTTAATTCTTCATTCTTTTGCAAATTGCTTTGCAATGCAGAGGCACTGCTGATCTTCCATTGTTCAAACACGGCTTTGATGCGTGAGAGTTTGGTCGTGATATGTGATGCCAATGCGTTTGCATAAAACCGGTTCCATGTTTGCTCTGCACATTCGTATGGATATTCCATCAGGTAAGGCAAGGCCTGTACCGCATACCAAACAGGATTGCCGGTAAACTCAATGGTGAATTTATGATGCGTTAAGCTTTCACTTTTATTGTTGATTAATTTATCAAAGCGAAAAGTTTTTGTGCCATCGCCCCGCATGGGTAAGGGTAATGTTTCTGTCACCAGCATACGATTGCTGAGCACAGGAAGAATGGCTTCTTCACCATCGCTTTTATCAGCGGCTTTTGCTATAATCCGATATGTAAGTGCTTCATTAAAATTATAGGGCACTTCGGTTCTGAACTTTACCACCGTGCTTTGATTGGCTCCAACAGTAAAGTGTTGCACAGGAAATGTATTCTGAAACCAGCCATCAACTGGTTGCATGGTAGCTGTGTTGATGAGTTGCAGGTTACTGGTGCCGGTGATTTCTTTGTTGGTGAGATTGCTGATCTTGGCAGTGAATTCAAACCGGTCGCCTTCACGTAAGAAGCGTGGAGCAAAAGGTTGTACCATCAGATCTTTTTGTGTGATGATTGATTTTTCAGAAACACCCAGCGACAGATCTTTTGTATGTGCCAGCAATAACCATTTCCATTTGGTTAAAGCTTCGGGCATGGTAAAACTAAAACTGATGTTACCTGCTGAATCTGTTTTTAAATCAGGAAAGAAGAAAGCGGTTTCATTAAAGTTTTTACGCACCTGCACATCTCCGGAAGGTGAGTCAATTGGCTTTTGAGTTTGGTCATCAGTTATTTGAGCTGAATCTTTATTAACAGAATAGCCTATGCTCTTTTTTTCTTTTTTTTGTCCCTGGGCTGTAACAACTACCTCATTGAGTTGTGCATCTTCTGTAGGTGCTCCGGCTGCTTGTGTTATCGTTATTCCGGCTGCTTTCCCACTTAGCCTAACAGAAATATTACCACCTGAATTGAATCCAATCATCTCATCATATCTTTTATCAAACGATTTCCAGGTTTGTGTTCTCCATTCTCTTTTCCATGAATTGATGCTTACAAAACCGGCACCGCTCCATCCATTGTTGATATAGTTAACAGGATAGAGATCGGGTTTGCTCCAACTATGTGGTTGAAACTGATCCAATGAGGCATCATACATACTGGTTAATAATTCAGCAGCTACTTTATCGCCTTTGTAGCCACTGATCTTTACTTTCCATTGTTCCTCACTGCCGGGTAAGGTTTTATCACGGAAGGTTTCATAACTGATGCTGAGTTCTTTGTTGGTCCATGGCACCGACACATAACGGGTGAAGCTGAAAAAACGATTATGTTTTACAAATGAATAACTGTAACCAAAACCACCCCTGTCTTTTTCTGTTACAGAAATAGTTTGTTGCTTCTGTTCATTATTGAGTTGATAGTAACGCAGGTTGCTGGTTTCTTCTTTCGCATCAAATTGGATGAGATATACCTCATTGGCACTGCTGCCAAAAGAAAAATTCGCTGTTGTTCCGGGTTCTGCTGTTACAACGGAAGGAAGCTTCCATACATATTCAGGCGAGTTGC
>JBKJNM010000109.1:0-4253 GCA_046593655.1 Lacibacter sp.
GATGCAAACAAAACCAACATTATTTACCAGTCTTTCGCCTGCTCTTTTGCATTTATATGATTTAAAGAATGCCGTGGTTGTGATCATTGATGTATTTCGTGCCACTTCAACCATTGCGTCTGCGTTGCATAATGGCGCCAAATGTGTAATTCCCGTTGATACTGTTGAAAAAGCAATTGCACTCAGTAAAGCTACCGGTGGTATTGCTGCAGGGGAAAGAGATGGAAAATTGGCAGAAGGATTACTGCACGGAAACTCTCCACTGGAATATCGTCCTGATTTCATTTCCGGTCAAACGCTGGTTCTTACAACCACCAATGGAACAAGATTGCTGCAAATGGCGCTGGATAACGATGCTGATACAATTATAACAGGTTCTTTCCCCAACCTTAGTGCAGTTTGTAATTTCTTATTGAAAGAAAATAAAAATGTGATCCTTGGTTGTGCAGGATGGAAAGACCGTTTTAATTTAGAAGACACTTTATTTGCCGGTGCTGTTATCAATCGTATTAAAGAAAACTTTACCATTCATTGCGACAGTTCATTAACTGCGGAGCAGCAATATCTTTTAGTAAAAGATGATCTCTATAGCTTTGCCCCCAACCTCACACATTATCACCGCCTGGTTGATCGGTTTGGGTTGATAGAGGATATTCGTTTTTGTTTAACCCCTGATGCAGCAGATGTACTTCCTTTATATAAAGACGGATTATTGATGAAAGGGTGAGCCATTACAAAAAAGACAAACTGATAAAGATAGCCATGTTTATCTAAAAAAAATTTGTAGAATAATTGTTTTTATTTCTTTCTCTTTTCACAGGAAATGTGAACAGAATCCTTTTATTTTTGCAGATTGGCCTCACCACAATGGCCATCTAAAAAGATCATCCCGAATGGCATTACCACATTTGTTGAAGTTTGCTTACAATCATGGAACCGAAGAAGTCATCCGCAGGGGAAAAAAAATTCATGCTATCGGCTTTGCTGAAATGGTTGAGCATGATGAATTGATGGGAATGGTTGTGTTTCGTGTAAGAGATGATTCCTATTCTACTTTCTACAAAGTTTATATACAGAAATATAAGGATGCCAATGCGATGAATGTGCGTTGCAGTTGTCCTTATAATTTAGGCGATATCTGCCGGCATGAAGTAGCTTCTCTTTTTCAATTGCAGGATCTCATTGATAAAAATATTTTGGGCATCAAAGATCTGCGGTACGATCAACGCCACACCGTGGTGAAAATGAGAAACATTGAACTCAAAATCATCCGCACCTTAACGGCTGCTGCTGCTTTAGATGATGCCGAGGTTTTTCTGCGCAGCAACAAAGCTTCTGTTTTGTCGGCCAAAGATGAATGTGTAAAAGCAGAAGTACTGATGAATGGAGAAACCTGGCCAGTAACCATACAAAAAAACGACGAGCGGAATTTTGACAGCTCCTGTACCTGTGCTGAAAATGCACATGCCATTTGTGAACATAAGGCCATTGTATTTATTCAACTGTTGAATTCGTATGGACCGTTGTATTTCGACAGCATCCGCAACATGGATAAAGAAAAAGGAAAGCTGCTGGGCATTTATGGTTATTCATTAACCGATAACTGGAAAGAAAAATTTGAATTCATCTATAAAGATGGTAAACCTTTTTTACGAGTGCTTGATCCCGGAGTAAAAAGAGTAGAACCTTCAACACTTAAAAAACCGGAGCCGGTTACTGCATTTGCTGTAAATGAAACAGAAGTTGAAGTAGCTGAAGAAGTAAAACAAACGATCAGGCTTGGTATTGTTTTCAACAATAACAGTAAACAATTCCCTTATTTCAATATTGATGTGGTGAAAGGAGAAACCAATGAAGATGGTTCTGAATTTATTGGCGCTGTAGAAAAATTAGATGTGTCCAAGTTTTTGGAAACCGAAGACCTGACAGAAGCTGACAAGCAATTGCTGCAGTTGCTGCGTCGTTTGCAATCTGCCGAGATCAGCAAATACGTTAACCGGAATTCTCCCTTCTCTGGCATCTGGGAAAATATCATTCATCATGAAGAAGATGATTTACCAGGCGATACAAAAACGCTGATGCTGGAATACCTGCTGCCACGTATTCAAAAATTATTTGCAGAAACCAGTTCGCCTTTTCTGCTTTTGCCAAAAGGCAAAGAGTTTAAAACCAAAAACCTTCTTCCTGTTTCAACTTCAGCAACGTTCCTCAAACCTTTCTTTGCTTTAAAACAACAAAAAAATAAATGGGAGTGGAGTTGTAAGGTAAAAATTAACAGTGCTGCAGTGGATGTACACGAAAATGATTGGAACAGCCCCATCATTTTTTTAATGAATGGTGAAGCAAGAACATGGGACAAACAGGATGATGCCCAACATGCAATTGATTTTGCAACAAACAACAACCGGTTAATAAGTAATACTGAGCTCGCTTCTTTTCTGGAAAAGGAAGCCCTGAGAATTGCAAGAGAATATCATGTAGAGTTTGATAATGCCTTGATCAAAGAAGTAAAGTCGGGTGAACCGGAAGTTACATTGCAATTACAGGAGCGTGGAGAATATCTTGTAATGATCCCCACTTTCAGTTATAAAGGTTACAAAGTAAGACCAACAGATAAAGAAGAAATTATTCTTTTAGATGAAGATGGTTTGGTGATTGTTAAACGCAACCGTGAAAAAGAAAACGACTTCATTGGCAAAGTTGAAAAACTGCATTCGCAATTTATTAAACCCGATGGCGGTACTCAGCTTGCTTTAAAAGGAGCAGAAGTGTTAAAGAACAACTGGTTCTTTTTATTTGTAGACGCCATGAAGGAAATGAAAGTGCCGGTTGAAGGCTGGGATGTGTTGAAAAATTTTCGTTTCAACACGTCTAAACCAAAAACACAGATCTATATCAGCAATGGTGTTGATTGGTTTGATGCAAAAATAAACGTGGTGTTTGGTGATCAACAGGTAAGCATCGCTGAAGTAAAGAAAGCATTGGCCAACAAACAAACACTGGTGCATTTACAGGATGGTTCTTTAGGCGTATTACCTGAAGAATGGATCAAGCGTTATTCCATGCTGTTCCGTGTGGGCGAAAACAAACAGGATAAACTCAGGTTATCAAAATATCATATCAGTGTTATCGATGAGTTGTATGAGAACAGGGATGAAACAGAACTCATGATTGAACTGGAAGAAAAATATGAACGCCTGCGTGAATTCAAACACATTCAAAAAGTTGATCCGCCCAAACATTTGATGCCCATCCTTCGTCCTTACCAGGAAAGCGGGTTTCATTGGCTGAACTTTTTAAACGAAGTTGGTTGGGGTGGTATTCTTGCCGATGATATGGGATTGGGCAAAACCATCCAGGCGCTTTCGTTTCTTCATCACCTGCGTGAAAAGAATGGAACTCTAAAAGCATTGGTTGCCTGTCCCACTACATTAATGTTTAACTGGGAAAACGAAATTAAAAAATTTACACCCTCACTCACCTATCATATTCATCACGGTGCACAACGCACAAGAGACAAACAGTTGTTTGATCAATTCAACATTATCATTACAACTTACGGCACATTGCGCAGTGATATAAAATTATTAAGTGAGCAGGGTTTTGATTGTGTGATACTGGATGAAAGCCAGGCCATCAAAAACCCCAACAGTAAAGTGGCCAAGGCTGCCTGTTTGTTGAAGAGCAAGAACAGGCTTTGCATGAGCGGTACGCCTTTGCAGAATAATACCTTTGACATTTTTGCACAAATGAATTTTCTCAATCCCGGTATGCTGGGCAGTGTAGAACATTTCAGAAATGATTTTGCAACACCCATTGATAAGTTTGGTGAAAAAGAACAAAAAGAACACCTGCGTAAATTGTTGTTTCCTTTTATTCTTCGCAGAACCAAAGAACAGGTGGCTAAAGATCTGCCTGAAAAAACAGAAACCATTTTGTTTTGTGAAATGGAATCGGAACAGCGCAAGATCTATGATGCTTACCGAAACGAATACCGTTCTAAAATATTAGGCACAATTGAAGATGTAGGTATTGGTCAATCACAATTGACCATTTTGCAAGGATTGATGAAACTTCGACAGATCTGTGATTCCCCTTTTATTTTAAATGAAGCTGAAAAGCTGCCCAATCACTCTATTAAGCTTGATGAAATTGCACGTGAGCTGGAAGAAAACATGGGGAACCATAAAGCATTGGTGTTCTCACAGTTTCTCGGTATGCTGGCGCTCATCAAAGAAAAATTAATAGAACAG
>JBKJNM010000021.1:0-9172 GCA_046593655.1 Lacibacter sp.
CAAACGAATTTGAAACGAATATGCTGAATTCAAAAATTCCTGCCGGTCCATTAGATACGAAATGGAAAAACTATAAGTCAACTTGTAAACTGGTAAACCCTGCCAATAAACGCAGTATTGAAATTATTATCATTGGAACTGGTTTGGCTGGGGCATCTGCAGCAGCTTCATTAGGCGAACTGGGTTATAAAGTAAAAGCATTTTGTTTCCAGGATAGCCCACGCCGGGCACATTCTATTGCAGCGCAGGGTGGTATTAATGCTGCAAAGAATTATCAGAACGATGGTGATAGTGTTTATCGTTTATTTTATGATACCATCAAAGGTGGCGATTACCGTGCAAGAGAAGGCAATGTGCATCGCCTGGCCGAAGTTAGTACCAGTATCATTGATCAATGTGTAGCACAAGGTGTTCCCTTTGCAAGAGAGTATGGTGGTTTATTAAGTAACCGTTCATTTGGTGGCACACAGGTACAACGTACATTTTATGCTGCCGGACAAACAGGTCAACAGTTATTGATAGGTGCCTACCAGGCGCTGGAACGTCAGGTTGCATTGGGCAATGTAGAAATGTTCACTCGCCATGAAATGCTGGATATTGTAATGATTGAAGGTAAAACCCGTGGCATCATTGCCAGGAATTTGGTAACGGGTGAACTCGAACGTCATTTCGGTCATGCCGTGCTGTTATGCAGTGGTGGTTATGGAAATGTATTTTATCTGTCAACGAATGCTATGGGCAGTAATGTAACTGCTGCATGGAAAGCACATAAGAAAGGGGCTTATTTCAGCAACCCCTGTTTTACTCAAATCCATCCTACCTGTATTCCTGTTAGTGGAGATCATCAGAGCAAGCTGACGTTAATGAGCGAATCATTAAGAAACGATGGCCGTATATGGGTACCAAAAAAACAAGGCGAAACAAGAAAATCAATTGATATTCCGGAAGAAGAAAGAGATTATTATTTAGAGCGCAGATATCCTGCGTTTGGTAACCTCGTTCCCCGTGACGTGGCCAGCCGTGCAGCAAAAGAACGTTGCGATGCGGGTTACGGAGTGGGTACAAGTAAACAGGCCGTTTATCTTGACTTTGCTGCAGCCATTCAACGTTACGGAAAAATTGAAGCTGGTAAGAGAGGAATTGAAGCCGACGCAGCAACCATTACTCAAATGGGCAAGGACGTAGTGAAAGAAAAATATGGTAACCTGTTTGATATGTATGAAAAGATAACGGGTGAAAATCCATATGAATTTCCGATGCGGATTTACCCTGCCGTGCATTATACAATGGGTGGCTTATGGGTTGATTATGAACTAATGACAAATATTCCCGGCTTATATTGTTTAGGCGAAGCCAACTTCAGCGATCATGGCGCCAACCGATTGGGCGCAAGTGCTCTGATGCAGGGTTTGGCTGATGGATATTTTGTAATTCCTTATACAATTGGAAATTATTTGGCAGATGAAATCAGGGTAAAATCCATTTCTACAGATCATCCTGCTTTTGCTGAAACTGAAAGCAAGGTTCGTGATCGTATTCATATGCTCATGACCATTAAAGGAGCTAAAACAGTTGAAAGTTTCCATAAACGTTTAGGTAAGATTATGTGGGATAAATGCGGCATGGCCCGGAATGCTGATGGATTAAAACAGGCCATCAAAGAAATTCAAGTGTTGAAACAGGAATTCTGGAGTGATGTACGCATACCCGGAGAGATCAATGAAATGAATCCTGAATTGGATAAAGCCAATCGTGTAGCCGATTTTATTGAATTGGGTGAGCTGATGTGTTTGGATGCATTGAACCGGGAAGAAAGTTGCGGCGGCCATTTCCGTGAAGAACATCAAACAGATGAAGGAGAAGCATTACGTCATGATGATCAATTCATGTTTGTATCCAGTTGGGAAATGAAAGGAGATCATGACTGGCAATTACATAAAGAAGATTTGAATTATGAAGTGGTGAAACCAAGTCAGAGAAGTTATAAGTAATGCTCTCATCCACTGAAGGGAAGTAAGACTTTCTGTTTAAATGAAGAAGTTCTTTATAAATAATTTTAAACTTAAAAATCCCCGTTAGGGGATTGTGGTTATTATGGAACATAAAAACATTAATGTAAAACTGAAAGTTTGGCGCCAGAAGAACAGCAACGACAAAGGCAGTTTCGAAAATTATGATGCAAAGAATATTTCAACAGAAATGAGTTTCCTTGAAATGTTTGATGTGTTGAATGAAGAACTGATTGGTGATGGAAAAGATCCGATTGCCTTTGACCATGATTGCCGGGAAGGTATTTGCGGTATGTGCAGCATGTATATCAATGGTCGTCCGCATGGACCATGGGAAGCCAATACCACCTGCCAGTTGCACATGCGTGCCTTCCAAGAAGGTGATACAATTGTGGTTGAACCCTGGAGAGCGAATGCATTTCCGGTGATCAAAGATCTGATGGTTGACCGTTCCGCTTTTGACCGTGTTATACAAGCCGGTGGTTTTATCAGTGTCAACACCGGCAATGCAGTTGATGCTAATTCATTGCCTATTGATAAAGCAAAAGCAGATGCTGCATTTGCAGCAGCAGCCTGTATTGGCTGTGGCGCTTGTGTAGCAGCCTGTAAAAATTCATCTGCCATGTTGTTTGTTAGTGCTAAAGCAAGTCATCTAAATCAACTTCCTCAAGGAGAACCTGAACGTAAAACAAGAGTATTGAACATGGTGGCACAAATGGATAAGGAAGGATTTGGTGCTTGTACAAACACAGGGGCTTGTGAAGCAGTTTGTCCAAAAGAAATTTCCATTACCAATATTGCACGTTTGAATGCTGATTATACCATGGCCAGTTTAACTGCCAACAAATAAGCATGCTTTCCTAAAATGAGACAAACCTCCTGAACAGGAGGTTTTTTTATGCAGCATACGAACTATAAGGGCAGTCTTACTGAACAAACTGTCTTATCACACAATAAATTCTATTTTTACACATTCTTATCCTGAAAACCACTGACTTATCAGAAAACTCTTCTTTTTCACAGCCGTTTTGCTTTCCTCACTGCTTGCTTTTGCACAGCAGGTGCCCTCTTTATCTAATCTTCGAACGAAAAAGATCAGCACTAAAACAAGCCCTGTAAAGATTGATTCGTTAAGTCTTGTTCCCAATTCAGTTTTTATTGCAGGATCAGCAAAAACTGATTACAGAGTTGATGACATTAATGCACAGCTCTTCTGGATCACGGCACCGTCTTTCGATTCTGTAACGATCAGCTATCGTGTTTTTCCATATAAACTCAATGCACAGGTAAACCGGATGAAGTTTGATGATATAAAAAACAATTTCATCACTAAACCCATCACAATTGATAATGAAACAGGATTTGGAAAAAACATGTTTGATTTCGGCAATGTGAATTATAATGGAAGTTTTGGCCGTGGAATTTCTTTTGGCAACAACCAGGATGCAGTGGTGAATGGTTTGCTCAATCTGCAGATCAATGGTATGATTGGCGATAGCATGATGCTTTCAGCGGCATTAACTGATAACAATATTCCTGTACAGGCCGAAGGTAATACCCAGCAGTTGAATGAATTTGATCGTGTATGGATTCAGTTAAAGAAAAAGGGATGGCAATTAAACCTGGGCGATATTGATGTTAGAAGAAATGATGCCTATTTTCTCAGTTTTTATAAACGCTTGCAGGGCATCTCCTTTCAAAATGAAAGCAAAGTATTTAAGAATGGAAAGAACTCATCATTGCTAACTGGTGCTATTGCCAAAGGAAAATTTAATCGTCATGTTTTTCAGGGCCTGGAAGGAAATCAAGGCCCTTATCGTTTGCAGGGGCCGAATGGTGAATTGTTTTTTATTGTACTGGCAGGAACTGAACGTGTTTTTATTGATGGCGAATTAATGCAGCGTGGCGAAGACCAGGATTATGTAATCAACTACAATACAGCTGAGATTACATTCACACCAAGGAGAATGATTACCAAAGACCGGCGTATACAGGTAGAGTTTGAATATGCCGACCGAAACTTTCTCAACTCACAATTTATTGTTGGCAACGAATTAAAAGTAAATGAAAAAATTACCTTTCGAGTCAATGCATTTTCAAATTCCGACTCCCGAAATACTTCTGTTAACCAAATATTGAATACAGAGCAAAAACAATTTTTATTTGATGTAGGTGATAAAGTGGAAACAGCATTGTATCCTTCTACTGTAAAAGATACATTTGAAGCCAATCGTATTGTGTATCGTCTCATTGATTCTGTTGTTAATAGTATTACTTATGATTCTGTACTGGTGTACACAACCATTGATCAACCCGATGTGTATAGTGCATCATTTATTGATGTTGGTGATGGTTATGGCGATTATATACAGGAAATTAACGGAGCAAACGGCAGAACATTTAAATGGGTGGCTCCTGATAACGGAATCAGGAAAGGAAGATTTGTACCTGCCGTGCGTTTGGTTGCACCCCGCACCCAGCAAATGATAACGGTTGGGGCAGATTATCAAATCAATAAAAACTTTCTTATGAAATCGGAACTGGCAGTGAGCCGGTTTGATATCAATACACTTTCCCGGAAAGATAAAGCCAATGATGATGGAGCAGCAGGCCGATTGGTATTGCAGTACAGCAATCGTTTTAAAGGGAACATCAAAAATCCTTTGCAGTACAAATTAACCGGTGGTTATGAATATGTGCAGGATCGTTTCCGTGCATTGGAGCGATTACGTCCTGTTGAATTTACAAGAGAGTGGGGGCTACCCATTTTTCTGCAACAGGAAAAGGAACAGATCATTGATGCGGCACTCGAATTAATGCGTGGCAGGGAACATAAGTTTAATTACGCCGTTCAGAGTTATCAACGTGGAAATTTATTCAACGGCGTAAGGCATATGGTACAACATGCTCTTACCAAACAAGGTTGGACCTGGAATGGGAACATGAATTATTCTTCTACTGATAGTGGCAACAATAAAGGTTTTTTTCTTCGCCCCAGGGTTGATCTGAAAAAACGATTGGACAAACTGAATCAAATTGAAATTGGAGGACAGTATTATTTAGAACATAGTGAAATCAGGAACAGGAAAACAGATTCATTAACCCCTCTTACTTTTATGTGGGATACATGGACTATTTTCCTCCGCTCAAAAGAAGCAGCAAATAAATGGGGTGCTAATTTCTTTACCCGAAGAGATAAACTGCCATTGGGAAAAAATCTTGAACAGGTTGACCGAAGCTATAACTACAACGCATTTGTTGAACTCATGAATAACGAAAGTCACCAGTTTCGCCTGAACGCCACCGTTAGAGAGTTGAAAGTTTATAATTCGCAATTAACAGGACAAAAGCCTGAACGAACTTTGCTTGGCCGAGCTGAATATTTTGTGAACGAATGGAAGGGAATGGCTACTGGTAATGTGCTGTATGAAGCAGGAAGCGGACAGGAACAACGCCGGGATTATTCATTTTTGGAAGTACCTGCAGGGCAGGGTGAGTACACATGGAATGATTATAATGCAGATGGCATTCCACAGATCAATGAATTTGAAGTGGCTTTGTACCAGGACCAGGCAAGATATATCCGTGTGTTTACACCTACACTTGATTTTATACGTGCCAATTACAATCAGTTCAATTACAGTTTAAACCTGAGCCCAAGAGCCTTGATTGATGTAAATAAAGTAAAAGGAATTAAAAAGTTTATTACAAGAATATCAGTGCAATCAGGTATGCAGATTTTTAAAAAAGAGATCTCACAAAAAAATATCAACTTAAATCCTTTCTCTAAACCTGATGCAGACACCAGTTTGATCTCACTCAGTTCCATCATCACCAATACATTATTCTTTAATCGTACCAGCAGTTCTTGGGGGTTTGATCTCACACATATCCGTAATAGCAATCGTTCCATATTAACCTATGGCCTGGAAACAAGAACGCTCAGAGATTTTTCAAGCCGTGTACGCTGGAACCTGTCGAAACGTTTCGCATCAGTGGTTACAGTAAAATCAATCAGCAACAAACTGGCCACGCCAAAATTCGGTAACAGAAATTTTGATCTTGCTCAATGGCTGGTTGAACCATCGCTAAGTTACCAAAACGGAACAAAATACCGGTTCTCACTCAACTATAAGTTTGAAGAAAAAGAAAACCAGGAAGGGTTAAAAGAAAAAGCAACCATTCATTCCATCATAACGGAAATGCGGTACAATGTTTTATCCAGCAGTACCATCAATGGAAAATTTCAATTCAGTAATATCGGTTTCACAGGAGCAACCAATACAACCGTTGCATTTATAATGCTGGATGCTTTATTGCCCGGTAAGAATTTTTTATGGAACCTTGATTTTACAAAACGCCTCTCCAACAATATGGAAATTAATTTTCAGTATGAAGGAAGAAAACCTGGTGAAGCAAAAGCTATTCATACAGGACGGGCAAGTGTAAGAGCCTTGTTTTAAATATAAAAGCGGCAGATAACTCTGCCGCTTTTTTCTAAACCATCAACTGTGTATGCTTATAACAAATGGATTTATTAATTAGCCTATATTCTTCCTGTATAATTCCGACAGACATTGCTGAATATCGCTCATCATGAATGAACTATTTATTATGTCTCGTCGGTATTAACTAAATAAACCACCTTTACGTAAAGTCTTAGAACTTTCGCCAATTTTGAAACCATTGTTATACACTTCAACTTTGTATGCACCTTCAACAAACTTTCCTCCGGGCTTCCACTCAATTGAAACAGGAACTGTTTTACCTGCTGCGAATGTAACACTTGTCATTTTTGTAAATACTCTTTCACCATCTTCTCTTGTTGTGAAACGGCCACTTCCCAACGCTTCGTTACTTATTACTTGTCCTGTAGGATCAGTGATCACTACATAAACATCTTTTGTACCTTCTTCACCAACACGGTTAAATACATTAAAGCTTAAACGGATTTTATCCACACGCTTTGCAACATCTTTTTCCTTTTCTTTCCCATTTCTTCTTTCATCAATGGTAACGATGTTGATATTATTTGCATTTAAAGTAGAAGCAACATCCAATTTTTCTTCAACTGCTTTTTTCTCAACAGTTGTTTGATCGTACTGCACCTGTAATGCTTCTTTTTGAGTTGTAATTTCCTGCTTCTCTGTTTTCAACTGGAGATTTTCACCTTTTAATGTTTCAATTTCTGTAACATAACCGGTTATTTTACCATTCAATTCTTTGATCAAACGCTTTGTCTCTGCAAGATCAGCAGCAGTTTTATTCTGCTTATTCAACAATGTTTGAATGCGTGTTTTTAAACCTGAAACTTCTGAATTTTTTGTTTTAACCAAACTATCCATGCTGGCATTCATTGTAGTTAATTCATCCAAACGCTGTAAAGCCGCATTATATTCTGTTTGTACTGCAGTTTTGCTGCTATCGCTTGTGCTGAGTTGAGTTTGCAAAACAGTCGTTGCTTCTTTTGTTTTTGATTTGTCCCAAATAATGTAACCCCAGGTACCGAGCAATGCAGCAATCAATAAGCCATAAATCAATCCACGGCTATCATTTTTTGGTGCTGAAGGAGGAGTATCCTGCGGATTTGCGGAAGGATAATTTGAATAAGTCATAATACTTGTTTTTAGATTTATTAATATTTAGTTTTAAGTCATGGCTAACCAGCAAACATACAAACCCGAACAGCTGTTGGTACTAGATATTGAAACCGTACCGCAATATCCATCGTTTGAAGAGCTGCCTGACCCATGGAAGATTCTCTGGGAAGACAAAATTTCCAAAACCATGCCAGAAAAGTTTTCCGCTGCAGAAATGTATGAACAGAGGGCCGGAATTCAAGCAGAGTTTGGAAAAATTATTTGTATCAGTACCGGCTATTTTTATGCAGATAAGGCCGGTAGATTGTGTTTCCGCATAAAGTCTTATGCACATTCCAGCGAAAAACAATTGTTAGTTGAATTTTCAGAAAAATTGGAGCACTTTCAAAAATCTGTTCCGGATTTTCATTTTACAGGACATAATATAAAAGAATTTGATATTCCCTATATAAGCCGACGGATGCTGGTAAATCAAATGCCTTTACCGGCTTTTATGCAGTTCAGTGGGAAAAAACCCTGGGAAACAAATTTGATTGATACCATGCAGTTGTGGAAGTTTGGTGATTATAAAAATTATACCTCACTTAAATTGCTTGCAGCCTGCTTAGGCATTGGAACGCCGAAAGATGATATTGATGGAAGTAAAGTGAAAGAAGTGTATTACAAAGAAAAAAACATGAAAAGGATTATTGAGTATTGCCAAAAAGATGTTATTGCAGTAGCACAAATATTTCTTCGCTTTCAACATTTACCTTTGCTGCCATCAGAAAATATATTTATTGCAGAATAGATGAGTACAGAAAAAATATTAAACGACTGGAAGAAAAATAAATTCAAACCCGTATATTGGTTTGAAGGGGAGGAAGATTTTTATATTGATCAATTGGTTGATGTGGCTGAACACAATATTCTCACTGAAGCAGAAACAGATTTTAATTTGTCGGTTTTTTACGGTAAGGATGCCAGTTGGGCCGATGTGGTAAATGCCTGCATGCGATATCCAATGTTTGGAGATAAACAAGTGGTGATATTGAAAGAAGCGCAGCAAATGAAAGAATTGGACAAATTGGAGGCTTATATTGAAAAGCCTTTGACCTCCACCATTTTTGTTGTAGCACATAAAGAAAAAAAAGTTGATGGTCGTAGTAAACTTGCCAAGTTGTTGAAAGAAAAAGGGGAGGTACTGACCACAAAAAAAATGTATGATAACGAACTGCCTGCATGGACACAGGAGTTTATTGAAAACAAAGGTTATCAACCCACACAAAAGGCCATTCATCTTTTAGTAGATCATATTGGTAATGATCTCAGCCGTATTGCCAATGAAATTGATAAAGTAATCCTTAATCTTGGTAAGCGAACAATTATAACCGAAGATGATATCGAAGCATTTGTTGGTATCAGCAAAGAGTATAATGTATTTGAGCTGCAGAATGCCGTAGGCAAAAAAAATCTGCTGAAGGCTTTGCAGATTGTACAATATTTTGAAAGTAATCCTAAAGCGGCGCCTATTCAATTAGTGCTGCCTTCGCTATACAGTTATTTCTCAAAAGTGTTTATGTT
>JBKJNM010000114.1:0-16182 GCA_046593655.1 Lacibacter sp.
CGATTTTTTAGGCACCTGGCTCAGCCCGGTTGAATTTGCAAAACAATATGCAACCGGAAGAAAGATCGATGAGAAAAATCCAACCATGAGCCGTCACTTTCAGTTTGAAAGTATGTACAGTATGACGGGTGCCAATGCGGATGAACGATATACCCATAAGCCCAGCGAACTGGGTGCTGTGTTGCTGGCATTGTATGCAAAACTTGGTGGTGCCGTTACTGCTCCGGCAATTGCGGATAAACGTTTGGCAACAGGTATTGAAACAGCAGCGAAGGAATTACTTGCAGCAGCAGGTAATGCGGTGGTGGTTTGCGGAAGCAATGATGTAAACGTACAAATTTTAGTGAATGCCATTAACGATAAGATCGGTGCCAATGGAAAAACCATCAACGCTGGAACAACGGTGAATTACCGCAAAGGCATTGATGCAGAGATGGAACAACTGGTGAATGATATGAATGCAGGAAATGTTGCTGCAATATTATTGCATGGAGCTAATCCTGTTTATACCTATCGTGACAGTAAGAAATTTATTGATGGATGGAAAAAAGTTGCATTAACCATTTCTTTCAATGAAAGAGAAGATGAAACAACAGTAGAAGCTCAGTATATTCTTCCTGATCATCATTATTTAGAAAGCTGGGGCGATGCGGAAGCAAAACCCGGATACCTTTCTTTTATACAACCCACCATACATCCGTTGTTTAAAACAAGAGCGTTTGCAACTTCATTATTGAAATGGTGTGGAAGTACGGTGGCAGATTATGAAACCTATTTTAAAAATTACTGGGTTACTAAATTGGGGGGTCAACCTGCTTTTGATAAAGCATTGGAAGATGGTGTAATTGAACCTGCTGCTCCAACTATTGCCGGCGCTACATTTAATGCTGCTGCATTAGCGGGAGCCATTACTAAATTGAGCGAAAGCAAAAAAGGCAGCAAGTATGAACTGGTCGTTTATCAAAAAGTAAGTATTGGTGATGGTAAAATGGCCAACAACCCGTGGTTACAGGAAATGCCCGATCCTATTACAAGAGCTTGCTGGGATAACTATGCAATCATTTCTGTTAATACGGCTGAAGAGTTTGGCTATAAAGCAGATGATAATTATGAAGTAAATCCTCCAAAGCCCGTATTGAAAATTAAAGCCGGCGGAAAAGAAATTTCTATTCCATTATTGATTGTTCCCGGCATGAACGCTAATACCATTGCTATTGCAACAGGGTATGGCCGCAGTCAAAAAACCGGAAGAGCGGCATTCGGAGCAGGACAAAATATTTATCCAATGGTTGGCTTTAACGGTCAAACATATGAATACAATGTTGCTGATATAACCATTGAGAAAACAGGTGACATGTATGACATTGCTCAAATGCAGACACATAGCACTTATGGTAATCGTGTGGAAGTGATCAAAGAAGCAAGTCTTGCAACGTTGATCAAAGAGCCCAAACATTTCATTAACGAAAGAATGGCGGAGTTGAAAGATTATGGCGGCGTGGATGAAGAAAAATTTGCAAAAGAAGGAACACTCTATCCTGTTTTTGATAAGCCCGGTATTAAATGGGGAATGAGTATTGATCTCAATACCTGTAATGGATGTGGGGCCTGTGTTGTAGCCTGCAGTGCAGAAAACAACGTTTCTGTTGTTGGTAAAAAACAAGTGGCGAAGTATCATGATATGCATTGGTTAAGGATCGATCGCTATTTCAGCGGCGATATGGAAAACCCTGATGTAGTATTTCAACCTATGCTTTGTCAGCACTGTGATAATGCTCCTTGCGAAAACGTTTGTCCGGTTGCAGCAACCAATCACAGCAGTGAAGGTTTGAACCAGATGATTTATAACCGTTGTATTGGCACAAGATATTGTGGTAATAACTGTCCTTATAAAGTACGTCGTTTTAACTGGCACGATTGGAATGGTGCAGACAGCTTTAAAGACAATCAGAATCCATTGATCGCAAGCGGAAGGGTGAACGAAGTAATAACTGACATGAATGATGAACTTACACGAATGGTGCTGAACCCCGATGTAACGGTTCGCAGTCGTGGTGTCATTGAAAAATGTTCATTCTGTGTTCAACGTTTACAGGAAGCAAAACTCACAGCTAAGAAAGACAGTCGCCCGATGGTTGACAGTGATATTAAAACAGCTTGTCAACAAGCTTGTCCAACAAATGCCATTGTATTTGGTAATGTAAACGATAAAGAAAGTGCCATCCGTAAAGTACGTACAACAGAATCGGTTAACCGTTCCTATTATGTACTGGAGCAATTACACGTATTGCCGAATGTAAGTTATGCAGCTAAAGTGCGTAATACAGATCGTATAGTTGGCAATCATGAAGAGGAAGGACATGACGTGCATGAAGAGAAAAAAGAAGCAACTGAAGCAGCGCATTAATTGAAGAAAAAAACTAATCGCATTAAGCCATTAGTTTAAAATAGAACCAAAGAAGAATGGTTCAACCGAAAAATGAATTAATAAATCAAAGCCCGGCCTCCCTCTCTTTTGGAGAGGGAACGAGGGTGAGGTCAAAAGCTTAAAACGAATATGTCATTACTAAGGTACGAATCACAGGTTAGGGAACCATTGGTTGATGGGAGCAAAACCTATCACGATGTAACCGAAGATATTTGTAAGCCGGTAGAAGCTGCTCCTTCACGTTTGTGGTGGATCGGGTTTCTTATTTCGGTGGCCCTCTTGTTGTTTGGTGTTGTAAGTCTTTACAAAGAGGTGGTTTATGGTACCGGTATGTGGAACCTGAATAAAACAGTTGGTTGGGGTTGGGATATTACCAACTTCGTATGGTGGGTAGGTATCGGTCATGCCGGTACATTGATCTCTGCCATCTTGTTATTGTTCCGCCAGGGTTGGAGAACAGGTGTAAACCGTGCTGCAGAAGCAATGACCATCTTTGCGGTAATTTGTGCCGGTCAGTTTCCCATCTGGCATATGGGTCGTGTGTGGATGGCTTTCTTTGTAATGCCTTATCCTAATACACGTGGCCCTATATGGGTGAACTTCAGCTCACCACTTCTCTGGGATGTATTTGCGATCTCTACTTATTTTACCGTATCACTTTTATTCTGGTATAGTGGATTATTACCTGATTTAGCTACACTTCGTGACCGTGCCAGAAAGAAATGGGCGAAAATGTTTTATGGTGTTGCTTCATTTGGCTGGACAGGCAGTACCAAACATTGGCAGCGTCATGAAAGTTTATCATTAGTATTGGCCGGTTTAAGTACACCGTTAGTATTGTCGGTACATACAATTGTATCCTTTGACTTTGCTACATCTGTCATTCCCGGTTGGCATACAACCATCTTTCCACCATACTTTGTTGCCGGTGCCATCTTCTCAGGTTTTGCCATGGTGCAAACACTCATGCTGGTAACACGAAAGGTGATGAACCTGCAGGATTATATTACTATCAGCCATATTGAAAATATGAACAAGGTTATTGTATTAACCGGTTCTATTGTTGGTTGTGCTTATTTAACTGAATTGTTCATGGCATGGTACAGTGCTGTAAAGTTTGAACAGGATATTTTCTTCAAGTACCGTATTGCCGGTCCTTATGGCTGGGCTTACTGGTTGATGATGACCTGTAACGTAATTACGCCACAATTGTTCTGGGTTAAAAAATTACGCCGCAACATTGCTTTCACTTTCTTAATGAGTGTGGTGGTAAACATTGGCATGTGGTTCGAACGTTTTGTGATCATCGTATCATCGTTGTACCGTGATTACTTACCATCATCATGGAGTGTGTACTATCGTCCAAGTATTTGGGAAGTTGGTTTTTATCTGGGGTCATTCGGGTTGTTCTTTACCTGTTATTTCCTCTTCTCTAAATATTTCCCTGTTATTGCCATTGCAGAGATCAAGCATATATTAAAACGCAGTGGTGAAAGTTATAAAGAGCAAATGGATCCGATAGAAGAACAAACGGTTGAAGAGTTTGCACATGAACAGGTGCATAAACATTAAGTTGATGATTAAGAGTTATTAATAGCTTAAAGCTAAAAAATATGAGTGTAAAAAAATTTGTAGTTGGTTGTTTTGATGATGAAAAAACGCTGTTTCCTGCTGTAAAAAACACCAGGAAATCTGGTTATAAGATTCATGATGTTTATACACCTTTTCCTATTCATGGTTTAGATCATGCCATGGGATTGAGGGATACAAGTTTACACACAGCGGGTTTTATTTATGCCATGACGGGTACAACAACAGCCTTAACTTTTATGAGTTGGGTGTTTACAAAAGACTGGCCTTTGAATATTGGTGGTAAACCGCACCTGCCCTTACCTGCTTTCATTCCCATCGTGTTTGAATTAACGGTCTTATGTGCAGCTGTTGGTATGGTACTGACCTTTTGTTATTTATGCCAGCTTGCACCATTTGTACGGAAAGATCATTTTCATTTAAGATCAACAGATGATTTGTTTGTCATGCCCATTGAGATCACAGAAAAAACAAATGCAGAAGAAGTGAAAGCATTTCTACACAATGCAGGAGCCGTAGAAGTGTTTGAGAAAAATGCAGAAACAGGCTGGTGGCTGGGTAGTTACAGCTCAACCAAAAAAGCGTTTGAAAAAGAAGAAGAAATCGTTACAGCATAAAAAAATTGAAATGCGTACAACAAAGATTGTTACACTTGGATTGATTACAGTATTGATTGCATTTGCTTCCTGCAACAACGGAGTTCGTCGTGACCCGGGTCGTATTTATATGCCCGATATGGCGTACAGCCGTGCAGTGGAAACATATGCTGATCACAGCAATCTTGCCGAAGCTGGTATTTATTATGATGCAACTCCTGTTGCAGGTACCATCAAACGTGGGGGTGTAGCTTATTTTGCAGTAACCAAAGACGCAGCAGGTGATTCAACGAATTATGTTGCTTCCAAACAAATTGCCAATCCTGTTCCTGCATTGAATGAAAAAGATATGGCTGAAGCACAACGGTTGTACAATGTGAATTGTGGAATTTGTCATGGAGAAAAATTAGATGGCAACGGTCCTTTATATAAAGGTGGTGCAGGGCCGTATCCTGTTGCACCAAAAAATTTAGTTGCTGATCCTGTTGTATCAGTTATGCCCGCTGGTCAAATGATGTATTCAGTAACATATGGTAAAAACCTGATGGGAAGTTATGCAGCGCAATTAAGTACAAAGCAAAGATGGATGGTTATTCATTATATCAAGAGCATGCAACCGGGTGGTAAACCGGCAGCAACTGAAACTGCTCCTGCATCTGATACAACAAAAGCAGTTAAATAGAGAACAACCAAAAAGAATATTCAACTATAAACGAAGTTCAATGGCACTGAAAGAACAATTTGAAATACCGGGCGGATTAAAGAAATGGAGCTATGTACTGATGGGCGTAGGTGTATTAACACTTATCCTCGGCATGGTGTTCCTGCATCCTTTCTCCGGCGGGCATGGCGAGGAACATGGACCAGAAGCATATGGTGCAACCAAATTCTGGATGGCCTTAATGCATAATGGAATTTTCTGGTTATTGGTTGTTGCTTCAAGTTTTTTCTTTGTTGCTGCCACAACATTGGCGCAGGCCGGTTGGCCATTAGCCTTTCGTCGTGTGCCGGAGGCTATTTCAGGTTCAATGAATGTATTGGGTCCTGTTACATTGGTGATTTTATTAGCTTATGTATGGGTCTCAAATGATCATCATATCTATCATTGGAAAGATGCGGCACACCTCGATCAAAAATTAAAAGAGAAGAGTGGATTTTTGAATCCAACTTTTTATACTGCCTTATCAGTAATTGCTGTTGGGTTATGGATTTGGTTCCGGAATTCATTTCGTAAAAATTCTATAGCGGAAGATTTAGGAGCAAGAGGTGATACAAAATATTACTGGAAATCATTGGCTATTGCTGCTGCCTTTCTTGTAGCTTATGGCTTAACCGTGTTAAGTACATTGCCATGGATGTGGTTGATGAGTATTGATGCACATTGGTACAGTACGATGTACAGCTGGTACACATTTGCAAGTTCATGGGTGGCGGGTCTTTCACTGATGATGTTGTTCATCATTTATCTCAAAAACCTGGGCTATCTTGATTTTGTTACAGAAGAGCATATTCACGACGTTGGTAAATTCATGTTTGCCTTCTCTATCTTCTGGACTTATCTGTGGTTTTCACAATTCATGCTGATCTGGTACAGTAATCAACCGGAAGAAACTGAATATTTTATTGACAGGATTGGTATTCCCGGACGATCAGGTCCGTTCAAAGCTATTTTCTTATTGAATTTAATTATCAACTTCCTTGCACCATTATTGATCTTAATGAAACGTGGCTCAAAACGCAACTATACAATTGTAACATTGATGTCTGTTGTAATCATCTTTGGTCATTGGCTGGATTTTTATCAAATGATTACACCGGGTCCGTTGCAGGAGTTGGGACAGGAATCAAATTCAATTACACATTTTTTATACAGCCTTGGAGTTGGAGCAGGATTTTTAGGATTGATTATTTTTCTAACAGCAAGATATTTAACGAAAGCATCTTTGTTACCAAAGAACCACCCGTTAGTGAAAGAAAGTGTGATTCATCATACCTAAGCACATTGAACAAACGAACAGGAATTGAAGAACTATAAATAATTTGCGCAAGATATGAGTACTACAACATATTTGGTTATTGCAGCGGCGGTGCTGGTATTCATTGTGATCTTTCAGATTGCAAAGGCCAGTGAATATGTAAGCGTGTTGAAAGGGGAAGATCAATCCCGTAAACAAAATAACCGTATCAATGGTTTTATGCTGCTGGGTTTTATGATCTTTGGTTTTATTGGTGTGTGGTACTGTAATAAAATCTTGTATAAAACAACGTTGTTTCCACAAGGATCTGCATCAGTTGAAGGAGAAAAGATTGATGAGATGTTTATGATTACAACGGCAGTAACAGGAATCATTTTTGTCATTACTCAGTTTCTGCTTTTCTTCTTTGCCTGGAAATACCAGGAAAAAGAAGGACAAAAAGCTTTTTACTTTCCGCATAACAATAAACTGGAATTGATCTGGACAGTTATACCGGCTATTTTCTTAACCGTATTGGTGGTATTTGGTTTGAAGTTTTGGTTCCGTATTACATCCGATGCACCCAAAGGTTCATTAGAAGTAGAAATTGTTGGCAAACAGTTTGGATGGATCATGCGTTACCCGGGTAGGGATAAAAATTTTGGCAGAACCTATTTCAGAGTGATAGATGATGCAACAAATAATTCATTAGGGCAGATCTGGGCCGATGATGAAAAATTAAAACTCAAGGCCGATCCTGCAAACTTTGATGATGTGGTTACCACAACAACCATGTACGTTGTTAAAGACCGCCCTGTTAAATTGATCATTAATAGCCGTGATGTAATTCACGATGTTGGGTTGAATCATTTCCGTTTAAAGATGGATGCGGTACCGGGCATTCCAACCCTACTTTGGTTTACACCAAAGTATACAACAAAGGAAATGAAAGAACGAACAGGCAACCCGGATTTTGTATTTGAAATTTCATGCGATCAAATGTGTGGCAACGGTCACTATTCAATGAGGGGAGTAGTTGAAGTTGTAACACAGGAAGAGTTTGATGTTTGGATGGCCAAACAAAAACCAAACTATTATGTAGCTAATCCTGACAAGGATCCTTCTGCAAAACCTGTAACGGATACAACTGCAAAACCAGCGGTTGTGGCAGCAGTAGTAAAAACGAAATAATTAATTAAGCGAACTGATTAAATAAAAGATTATGAGCAGCGAAACCACACATATACACCAGCATCCGGTTGGCGTTCCTCACGAAGCACATGACGAAGTGCATCATGATCATCATCATGAAACATTTCTTACCAAGTATGTCTTCAGCCAGGATCACAAAACCATTGCCAAGCAATTTTTGATCACCGGCATGTTTTGGGCATTGATCGGAGGTTTATTTTCTGTGATCTTTCGTTTGCAACTTGGTTTTCCTGAAGCGAAATTTCCCTGGATGGAAATGTTATTAGGCGAATGGGCAAAAGGCGGTCAGTTACAGGCCGAAGCGTATTATGCATTAGTAACCATGCACGGAACAGTGCTGGTATTCTTTGTATTAACAGCGGGACTGAGTGGAACATTTGCAAACTTTTTGATTCCGTTACAGGTTGGTGCAAGAGACATGGCATCTCCTTTTCTCAATATGCTTTCTTACTGGTTCTTCTTTACCGCCAGTATTGTAATGCTGTCTTCTTTATTTGTTCAAACAGGTCCGTTCAGCGGAGGGTGGACGGCTTATCCCCCATTAAGTGCTTTAGGTGAAGCATCGCCCGGTTCAAAAGTGGGGATGGATCTTTGGCTCGTATCAATGGCATTATTCGTTGTTTCTTCTTTATTGGGTGGCTTAAATTATATCGCAACCATCTTGAACATGCGTACCAAGGGAATGAGTATGACACGTTTGCCATTAACCATCTGGGCGCTTTTCTTTACAGCGGTATTGGGTGTATTATCATTCCCTGTTTTATTTTCAGGGTTTATCTTATTGATATTTGATCGCCACTTCGGAACAAGTTTCTATTTAAGTGATATATATATTAACGGGCAAGCATTACCAAACGAAGGAGGTAGTGCTATTCTCTACCAACATCTGTTCTGGTTCCTTGGTCATCCGGAAGTATATATCATTTTGTTACCGGCCATGGGGATGGCGTCAGAAATTTTATCTGTGAACAGCCGCAAACCAATCTTTGGGTATATGGCCATGGTAGGTTCTTTATTCGCTATTACTATTCTTGCATTCCTTGTTTGGGCACACCATATGTTTGTTACAGGGTTGAATCCTTTCCTCGGTGCATTCTTTGTATTGCTTACTTTATTGATTGCTGTGCCAAGCGCCATCAAAGTATTTAACTGGTTAACCACTTTATGGAAAGGAAACATTCGCTTTACTCCGGGAATGTTGTTTGCAATGGGTTTTGTAAGCTTGTTTATCTCAGGGGGTTTAACGGGTATCTTCCTTGGCAACTCATCATTAGACATTCATTTACACGATACCTATTTTGTAGTTGCTCACTTTCATATTGTAATGGGTGTAGCATCTATGTTCGGAATGTTTGCAGGTATTTATCATTGGTATCCGAAAATGTTTAGTCGCTATCTCAACAATACTCTGGGGTATATCCACTTCTGGATTACCATGATCGGTGCTTATCTTATTTTCTGGCCTATGCACTATGAGGGGTTAGCAGGTATGCCACGCCGTTATTATAATTTTGATATTTGGGAATCATTCAAACACTTTGGCACGTTAAATCAATTTATCAGTATTGTTTCCATTATTGTATTCCTTGCTCAAATTCTGTTTCTTTTGAACTTCTTTTACAGCATCTGGAAGGGAAGAAAAGTAACCACACAAAATCCATGGGGAGCCAATACATTGGAGTGGACTACACCTATTACACCAGGTCATGGTAACTGGGCAGGTGAAATTCCTGAAGTGCATCGTTGGGCTTATGATTATGCAAAAGATGGAAAAGAATTTATTCCTCAAACAACACCAATCGGTGCTGATGAGAGTAAACATTAATAAGTAAAAAAGATAACAGCTAGGTTATAAAAATAAATTGAGTAGTACGCAGGCAGATAATGAGCAATTGAAGAAGGGCAGGAATGTGGTGATGAGTAAGATTGAAGATTATAAACAACTCATCAAGTTTACACTCAGTTTTACAGTGGTGTTCAGCAGTGTAATTTCATATATGCTGGCGCCCAATGTAATAGAATATGATCTTTTAAGTATTGTATTGTTATTTGTTGGAGGGATGTTGGTTACAGGAAGTGCCAACGCCATTAACCAGATAACAGAAAAAGATACAGATGCAGTAATGAAACGAACGGGCAATCGCCCTGTTGCCAGCGGAAGAATGAGTGTTCAGGAAGCAACCGCTTTTTCTTTTATTGCAGCAATCGTTGGCTCTTTGATTTTAGGTTTGTATTTCAGCTGGTATGCAGCTGGTATTGCTTTGTTCAGTTTGTTTATTTACGGGTTCGTATATACACCCCTAAAAAAAATTAACTCGATGGCTGTGTTAGTGGGAGCAATACCAGGCGCTTTACCTTGTTTAATTGGCTGGGCTGCGGCTTATAATGCTGATGAATTTTCCTGGACAGGTGGATGGATTTTATTTGCTATTCAGTTCCTTTGGCAGTTCCCCCATTTTTGGGCCATTGCCTGGGTTGCACACCAGGATTACAGCAAAGCCGGATTTAAATTATTGCCTTCGAAAGAAGGGCCAACAAAGTTTACAGCTATACAAACCGTTATTTATTCTTTGCTTATGATACCGGTTGGCATGTTGCCCTATTTTTTTGAAATGAGCGGGGTAGTGAGTATGTGGATTTTAATTGGAGCAAACCTGTTCATGGTTGTACAATGTGTACGGTTATATATCAACATGGATGTAAAGAGTGCAAGAAGAGTGATGTTCAGCAGTTATATTTATTTGCCTGTTGTGTTATTAGCATTGCTGGCAGATAAAATAGGGCTTTAAGGCCCCCATCCGACTTCCCCCAAAGGGGAAACCATCAAAGCACAAAGCCAGCTTTTTTGAATGATTGGCAAATTAAAAAGAGGTTGAACTGTGCTAATGAATGCGTAATTGTTGAAGTGCAAGAATATTTTTTAAAAAAAAGATGCAGCACCGTTCCCTCTCTTCTGGAGAGGGAAAAGAAGGGTGAGGCCAAAAGTTTTGAATGATGGAAAAGGTTATGAGTGAAAGAAGTCAAAAAATGCATCCGCATAAATTTACTTTGTGGATTGCAATTGGAAGTATAACAATGATGTTTGCCGGTTTTACCAGTGCTTACATTGTAAAGAGTAACCAGGCGGGATGGCAGCCTGTACAAATGCCGAAGATCTTTTTCTTATCAACTGTATTGATCCTTATCAGCAGTGTAACTGTTTTTCTTGCCCAAAAAGCAATGGCTGCAAGAGAAATGGCGAAATACAGGGCATTGATTACAACAACTGCAGTAATAGGACTTTCTTTTGTTGTAACACAGGTAATAGGGTTTTCCCAACTGTGGCAACAACAGATTACTTTTAAAGAAAGTGTTGCAGGATCGTTCTTTTATATTATTACCGGTGTACATGCTTTACATGTAATAGGCGGTATCATTGCATTAAGCGTTTTGTTTTTTAGAGCGTACAGTGCAAAAACAAAGTTTTACAGCACAGCACCTATTGAAACAGCTGGATTGTATTGGCACTTTGTAGATGTTTTATGGATTTACCTGTTTGTGTTTTTCTTACTGGTATCCTGACAAAAAATTGAGAACAATTAAAAATTGATAAATGGCACAAGCAGCAGCAGTTAACACAAAATGGTGGAGTGGAGGTAAAAGCCCCTTCAACGTGGAGTATGGGAAATTGATGATGTGGTATTTTTTAATGAGTGATGCTTTTACATTCGGCGCCTTCCTGATCTCTTACGGAACGGTTCGGATGAGTAGCAATTCATGGCCCGATCCAAATAAAGTATTCAACTCGTTTCCACTGGCGGGTCATACTAATTTGCCATTGGTGTTTGTGAGTTTAATGACATTTATTTTGATCGTAAGTTCTGTAACCATGGTATTGGCCGTACATGAGGGTCATCATGGAAACAAAAAAGGCGTTGTGAAATGGATGATCTGGACGATTCTTGGCGGGCTGGCATTTTTAAGTTGCCAGGCATGGGAGTGGCATCATCTGCATGATCAGGGTGCATGGTGGGGGCGTAATCCTTTTGCAAACGCAGATGGCACAGTTGCATCCAGTAATTTTTCCAATTTCTTTTTTACCATTACGGGGTTTCATGGCTTCCATGTATTTTCTGGTGTCGTGTTCAACATCATTGTAACCATTATGGCATGGAGAGGTGTGTTTGAAAGAAGAGGACATTACCTGATGATTGAAAAAATAGGATTGTACTGGCACTTTGTAGATCTGGTTTGGGTATTTGTATTCTTGTTCTTTTATCTTGTATAGCTTTTATTTAATTCATTTTTTGAAATAATAGTAATTATGGAGCATCAAACATTTGGCGGCGAAGTAACCATGCCACACGAGGCACCGGGCGATGATTCGAAGAAGCGGATTTGGAAGACAACGATCATCCTTTCTATCATTACAATGATTGAACTGGGAATCGGTTACCTGCTGTATTGGACTGATTTCAGTCATGGACTTGATCTTACATTTAAAGGAGCAGTGATCATTCTTTCACTTGCAAAGGCTTTTTATATCGTTTCTATTTTTATGCATTTGGGCGATGAAATCCGCAATCTGATTATGACGATTGTTGTTCCGTTGATGTTATTCGTATGGTTCATCATTGCTTTTTTATACGATGGTGTTTCATGGAAAAATCTGCGTAATGAATACAACCCAAAAGAACCGGTGAAGCATGAGCAATCAGCACCTGCCCATGAAGGGGGATTAAAGTAAATTGAAATTAATTTATAAATAAGCCGTCCCGGTTTTCCTTTTCGCAAGGATGATCGGGACGAATATTTTTAAGCAGCGATTGAACCGTGTATGAGTAAAAAAGCATTGTTGGCATTATTGATTGCCGTTGGTATTCCAGTTACTTCTTATCTCATTGTTAAGTATGCAAGTGAAGATGCGGTCATTATGCCACGTCGTTATTTTTATGATTCAGTAACTGAAAAAAGCGAAAGAGGGAAGTTAGTAAAAGACACCATCTGGCACTCAGTAAGCAATTTTACTTTTACCAATCAGTTGAACAAAACAGTGAGTGCTGATTCATTAAAAGGTAAAATACTGGTAGTGGATTATTTTTTTACACGTTGCCCAAGTCCATGCCCAACGCTCACACGTAATATGAAAAAGATGCAGGATGCATTTTTGAAAACGGATTCATTAGTTCATTTCATTTCTTTTACCGTTGACCCTGCAAGAGATAGTGTGCAGACATTAAAACGTTATGCAGATAAATATAAAGTAAGGCACAACAACTGGTGGTTTTTAACAGGAGATAAGAAAGCTATTTATGATCTTGCCTACAATGAGTTTAAGGCAGCTACCATTGATGGTGGAGAAGTGGATACAGCTTTCCTGCACACAGGTAAATTTTATTTGTTGGATAAAGACCGTGTGATCCGTGGGTGGTACGATGGAACAGATTCAGTGGCAATGGGTAAGCTGGCCCGTGATATCGGTCTGCTGTTTTTAGAAAAAGATAGAAAGAAAAAACGTAACCTGTTTAGAAAATAGTTAACTGACTTCTTATGGAAAGAAAAATAAAAACACACAGGGGAATTCTGTTGAAGCCGGCTCTCAAAAAAAATGACGGACTGGCGTATATCGTCATCTTTATTGTATCTGCAATTGTATTTGCAGCCGTAGTCATTCTCAGCCGGGTAACTGTGGAAGTCAACTTGGGTTTTGACAAACATATATTTGCAAGATTAAATGCATTAATCAATACGTTTGTTGCGTTGATGTTACTGGGGGCGTTATTTGCAGTAAAAGACAAGCGCTACCGCACACACAAGAAACTCATGTTATGGGCTATTGGCTTTTCGGTCATGTTCTTGATTTCATACATCTGTCATCATTTGTTTACCGGGGAAACCAGTTATGGAGGTTCCGGATTGCCTAAAATCATTTATTATCTCATCCTTATTACTCATGTTGTATTGGCGGGTTTAATTCTACCCTTTATCTTATTAACGGCTTACCGTGGGTTAACTGCCGATTATCACAGGCATAAAAAAATAGCCCGTATTACATGGCCATTATGGTTGTATGTTGCAGTAACAGGTGTGATTGTTTTTTGGATGATCAGTCCATATTATACATAAACCATCAATCAAAAGTTTATACAACGTCATTTAAAATTATTTAAACTGATTGTTATAAAGGCCCGGTTATTTTCAACCAGGGAAAGATACCGGCATAGCGTAAGCCGTTTGCAGTATTTGTTATTTAAGTAAATGATGCTGTTATCTAACGGTAACGAATAATTCGATATTTCTCTGTATCTACTGCTAAGTAGAACCACACAATCTTTAAGGGAAAATACTGTAACGCTTTATATATTGTTTCATATGTAGTATGTTTATGCGTTAATAGTCAATTACCCCCTGAACTAACAGCCTAAAAATGAAGCCCAAATATCCTATTTCCCTGGCAGGAGTTTTCCTGTTATTACTCTTCTGTAATTTTACTAAAGCTCAAACATTCGGAACATTTGCTTCCGCAGTTTGGCTGTCGGATTGTAATCAAAGCAACTTTTTTAATACTTCCGGAACAGGGCCTAATTTAATTGGCCCGGTAGCAAATGTATTTGAAAATGCAAACCTGGGCGCACACACACAAAACTCCTCAACACTTATTTTAAGAGGCGCTGAAGTAAAAACATTTAAAACAGTTGGCGTTGCCAATGTTTGCAGTGTTCGTATGTATTACCGTGTTTACTTGCAAAGCGGTACACCTGGTGCATTTAATAGTATTGATATTCCTTTTTTAAATGATTGCGACGTACCAAATAGTCAGTTCCCAACGGGTGGACCATGTATAGCTGGTGATCAGAAATGGCAAAGGGTAATTCCTGACGGAACAACTGTTCCTTATGCACCGGTTAATCTTACGAATTACCCGCAGGGTAATTACGTATTAGAAATATATTATGATGTTGCAGGATCTTTTACATCTACTTCACTTTGTAACGACATCATTTTTTTAAATAACGGAGGAGCGAATTACAAAGCAACTTTTTCCATTCAGTCACCAACATTATCCAGTAATAACCCTACAAGCTGTAACGGAACACAAGGTTCTGTTACCATCAATGGGTTGGTACCGGGAGCAACTTACATTATTAATTATACAGATGATGGTGTTCCGGTAGGTCCTTTAACTTTGGTAGCGAATGCATCAGGCCAGGTTATTATCAGTGGTTTGAATGCCGGGCTTTATTCCAATTTTACTTTACTCATCAATGGATGTACCACTAATTTATTTACCGGGGTTATTTTATCAAACCCGTTGTATATTCCAACGTTCACAAATATTCCACCGTTCTGTGCCGGATCAACAGCACCTTTATTACCAGCTACATCTAATAATGGAATAAGTGGAACATGGAGTCCTGCTGTAATTAATAACCTGGCTTCAGGTACATATACATTTACACCCAATGCCGGACAATGCGGATTACCTGTTACTATTAGTGTTACTGTTACACCAAATGTTACACCAACATTTAGCTTTGGAACAACACTAACTATCTGTTCTGGAGGAACAGTTCCAACATTACCAACCACATCAACCAATGCTATCACCGGTACATGGAGTCCGTCAGTAGTAAGTAATACAGCAAGCGGTGTTTATACATTTACACCAACAACCGGACTTTGTGCAACAACCACAACCTTCACAGTAACTATTACACCGAATATTACACCAACATTCAGCTTTGGCACAACGTTGACGATTTGTTCTGGCGGCACTGTTCCATTGTTACCAACTACCTCCACTAACGGTATAACCGGTACATGGAGTCCGTCAGTAGTAAGTAATACAGCAAGTGGAGTATATACATTTACTCCAACTGCAGGTCTTTGTGCTACTACAACAACATTTACCGTTACAGTTAATCCGAACATCACACCAACATTTAGTTTTGGAACAACACTAACCATCTGTTCAGGTGGAACAGTTCCAACATTACCAACTACATCAAGCAATGGTATTACAGGAACATGGAGTCCGTCAGTAGTAAGTAATACAGCAAGTGGAGTATATACATTTACTCCAACTGCAGGTCTTTGTGCAACCACTGCAACATTTACTGTTACAGTAAATCCGAACATCACACCAACCTTCAGTTTTGGTACAACACTAACTATTTGTTCAGGAGGAACAGTTCCAACATTACCAACCACATCAAGCAATGGTATCACCGGTACATGGAGTCCATCAGTAGTAAGTAATACATTGAGCGGAGTATATACATTTACTCCAACTGCGGGACAGTGTGCAACAACCACAACATTTACTGTTACAGTAAATCCGAACATCACACCAACCTTCAGTTTTGGTACAACACTAACTATTTGTTCAGGAGGAACAGTTCCAACATTACCAACCACATCA
>JBKJNM010000088.1:0-19395 GCA_046593655.1 Lacibacter sp.
ATCACGGCTCCTTCTTTTACCATATCTGCAGTTAAAAATTCAGGTTGACCAAGAGCCGCAACAATAATATCTCCCTGCAAACAAATTTCTTTAAGATTGGTAGTGGCAGAATGACAAATTGTAACTGTGCAGTTGCCGGGATATGCTTTGCGACTTAATAGAATACTCATGGGCGTTCCAACAATATGGCTTCTTCCAATGACCACTGCATGTTTTCCTTTTGTTTCAACATGGTAATGTTTCATCAATAATAAAATGCCATATGGTGTTGCAGGAATAAATGTGGGGGTTCCGCTCACCATGTTTCCTACACTTACCGGATGAAAACCATCTACATCCTTTGCAGGGTTGATCTTGTTAATTACTTTATCATCGCTGATATGTTTTGGCAAAGGCAGTTGAACCAATATGCCATCTACATCATCATTATTATTCAATTCGTCAATTTCATGTAACAATTCTTCTTCGCCGATAGTAGCAGGAAAACGTTTCAGTGTTGATTCAAATCCAATTTCAGCACAGGTTTTAACTTTCGAGGCAACATAGGTTTCACTGGCTCCATCACTACCAACCAATATGGCTGCAAGGTGTGGAGCTCTTTTGCCGTTTGCAAGTAAAACTGCTGTTTTGATTTTCAGATCTTCCTTAATGGCCTGTGCTGCCAGTTTGCCGTCGAGTAATTGCATGTGGCAAAAATAACGTACAGAAGCATTGGTTGAAGTTGATCATAAAAATTTAAATGAGGTAAATGACCGGAGCCATTGAAAACACTTAATTTTCCTGTTCAAAACAAACTGCTTGAGAAACTATTTTTTCTTACTGATTATCTGTATTGCGGGTTTTGCAAAAGCACAAACTGTAAGGCAGCCTTTAGTCAGCAACTATCCCGGGTTGGGGGCTTACAGCAAAAATGCAGCAGATGCATTTTCAATGCTCATCAATCCTGCAGCATTATCCAATCTCAAACAAGGCAGTGCCGGCGTTTACAGTGAAAGAAGGTTTTTATTGAATGCGTTGAGTCAATATACTGCTGTAGCAGGCTTCCAAACAAATTCAGGCACATTTGGTTTGCAGGCCGATTATTTTGGATACAGCAATTTCAGTGAAACACAAATAGGTCTTGGCTATGGCCGGTCATTAGGAAGTAAGGTAGATATTGGAGTGAAATTCAATTATTATAATTTACGCATACCTGTTTATGGGAATGCTTCAACGTTTCATTTTGAAGCTGGAGTGTTGATGCATTTAACTGAAAAATTACACGCAGGATTCAGTGTATTCAACCCGGTTGGAGGGGTGCTGAATAAAACAACCAATGAAAAAATTGCTTCTGTATATCGTGGAGGTTTGGGTTTTGAAGTGTCGGATAAATTTTTCATCAGTGCAGAAGTAATAAAAGAAGAAGGTAAACAGGTGGGAGTGAATACTGCATTCCAGTATATATTGGTGAGGCAGTTGTTAGTAAGAGCCGGCATCAACACGGTAAATACACAGCCTTTTATTGGAGTAGGTTTAAAGTTTAGTCAGTTTCGGGTGGATGTTGCCACAGCTTATCATCCGCAATTAGGAATTTCACCCGCAGTGATGCTGTTGTTTGATTTTAAAAAGAAAGAAAACAGCAAAGAAGAGTGAGAAAATTATTGTTGATATCACTTTCTTTTTTTATTTATTGTGGGGCCATAGCACAAGAGGTGCAAACTGCAGAACAGCAAATTGAAAATATTACGGAAGTAGATGAATCAGAAACTGAAGATGATTCTTATATCCAATCATTACAACATTATTTAAAGAAAAAACTCAATCTTAATATCAGCACTGAAACAGAGTTAAAGGAATTTCCTTTTCTCTCGCCGCTACAGATTACTTATTTTCTCAACTACCGTAAACTGTTTGGTAAATTAGTTAACCTGTATGAACTGCAATCTGTGCCAGCATGGGATTATCAAACTATTCAGAAAATGCTTCCATACATAACTGTTGGTCTTGCAATTTCCATGCAACAGGACATTTCAAAACGTCTAAGAGAAGGAGAGCATTCCATTCTATCAAGAGTAACATATGTATTGGAAAAGGCAGAAGGCTTCCGCCGCAAAAATGATACTGCAGCAACAAGCTTTTACCCCGGCGGGAGAGAACGGTTTTTATTTCGTTATAAATATAGTTATAGCAATCTGTTGCAGTACGGCATCACTGCAGAGAAAGATCCCGGTGAACAATGGTTCAGAGGCGCACAAAAAAATGGGTTTGATTTTTACTCTGCTCATTTGTTTATCCGTAATACAGGAATCATCAAAAATCTGGCAATTGGTGATTTTACTGTGAACATGGGGCAGGGGTTGATTCAATGGCAATCGCTGGCGTTCAAAAAAAGTGTTGAAGTAACCAATATTAAAAGACAAGCTTCTATCCTTCGTCCATTTAATTCAACCAGTGAATATTTTTTCAACCGTGGTGCCGGAATAACACTTGAAAAGAAAAGTTTTCAATTCACTGCCTTTGCGTCTTTTCGTAAAGTAAGCGGCAATATTGTTGTTGACACATTACAGTTTGAAGATTATTTTTCTTCTTTGCTTACTTCAGGTCTGCATCGAACAAGTAATGAGCAAGCCGACAGAAATGCCGTACAAATGAATTCCTATGGCTCTAATCTCAGTTACAATCAGGGTAATGTGCATATCGGTGTTAATGCAGTTCATTTTCAATTCAACCGGCCATTAAATAAAGATGATCGGCCATATAACAATTTTGCATTTCGTGGAAAGCGGCTAACCAATATCAGTGTTGACTGGAGTTATACCTGGCGTAACCTGCATTGGTTTGGCGAAGCAGCTAACCACAACCAACAATATTATGGGTTCATGAGTGGTTTACTGATCAGTGCAGATCCTAAAGTTGATTTATCATTTGTATATCGCAATATGGAGCCCGGATATCAATCAATTTTCGGGAATGCTTTTACCGAAGGAACATTTCCTGTAAATGAAAAAGGTTTGTTTGCAGGGGTTTCCATTAAACCATCTTCTAAATGGAAACTGGATGCATATGCTGATTTTTATCGGTTTCCATATTTAAGGTATAGAGTTGATGCCCCATCAAACGGACAGGATTATTTGGTACAACTCACACATCGCCCAAATAAACAAATTGAAATCTACACCAGATTCCGCAGTGAGAGTAAGGGATTGAATTTTACAGGTGATAACGAATTGCCAACTGCTCTTGTTTCTCCCGTAAATCGAAAAAACTGGAGAACACAAATTCAATATAAGCTCAGCCCAAGTATTACACTTCGGCAACGTTTAGATGCTATATGGTATGATTTAGGTGGTCCTCTTGAGAGCAGAGGGTTCCTCACTTTTTTTGATGTGTTTTACAAACCCTTGCTGAAGCCTTTTTCAGCCAATATGCGTCTTCAATATTTTGAAACCGACGATTTTAACAGCCGCATTTATGCTTATGAGAATGATGTATTATATGGATTTTCAATTCCTGCTTTTTCAGAGATGGGATATCGGTACTATATCAATGTAAACTATGATCTTTCGAAAAAATTTTCAGTTTGGGGCAGGTGGTCTCAATTAATCAATAAAAGAGGCAATAGTTTAGGCTCAGGTCTTGATGAAATACAGGGAAACAAGCGATCAGAAATAAAAGTGCAAATCCTGTGGAAACTTTAATGTGATTTCTTTCATTACAGTGCAGCAAATGTTAAATTATCGTTGTCATATGACGATTGAGGGTAAAAATTTTGATATTAACATTTTTTTGTCAATAAATCAGAACCCTTATATTTGAGAAAGTAATTTTAACTAAAACAATCAACATGAGAAAAAAGCTATCCATCCTGACTGGTATGCTGTTGCTGTGTTTTCAACTGGCAATTGCACAGACGGTAGATGTGTCCGGAAAAGTTACGGACGAAAATGGCAATCCCGTTGCCAATGCATCTGTTACAGAAAGAGGTACTAATAATGGTACAACCACTGATGCAGGTGGTATTTTTAAATTTAATGTTAAGCGTAATGCAACACTTGAAATTTCCAGTATTGGATTTGAAACATTAAGACTTTCTGCCGGAAATGGTGGAACCGTTAATGTTAAGATGTCTAATGCTAACTCAGTTCTTACAGAAGTGGTTGTAACCGCATCTGGTATTAAGCGTGAAAAAAAGGCACTTGGTTACGCAGTTGCTACAGTTGATAAAAAGCAATTGGAACTTCGTCCTGACGGTGACGCTATTCGTTTGTTACAAGGTAAAGCACCAGGTGTAAATATCCTTAACACAAGTGGAATTTCTGGTTCTGGTACCAATATTCAAATCAGGGGAGTTTCTTCGTTAACTGGTTCATCCTCTCCTTTATTTATTGTGGATGGTGTTCCTTTTGATGGTTCTACTAACTCTCAACAAGGATTTACACAAGGCAACCAAACAGGTAGCAGGTTTTTTGATCTCGATCCAAATAATATCGAAAGTATCAGTGTATTGAAAGGGTTAAGCGCAACCACCCTTTATGGCTCGCTTGGTCGTAACGGTGTAGTTTTAGTTACTACAAAAAATGGTGCTGTTCAACGGAATGCAAAAAAGAAGACTGAAATAACAGTTAATCAGTCTTTGTTTGTGAATCAGGTAGCCAACTTGCCTGAATATCAAAATACTTATGGTGGAGGATTTCACAGATCAATTGGTTTTGGTTTCTTCAGTAATTGGGGCTCTGTGCCTTTCACTTCTCCTGCATTACAATTAAAGCACCCTTATGACAGACCAGCATTGAACGGAGTTTTTCCTGAATTTAAAGGGCAGTTAACTGGTTATCAGGCTTACCCCAACAACGTTAAAGATTTCTTCCGCAATGGATTAATAAGTAATACCGGTATTAATATTAGTGGCGGCGGGGCAGGAGCAGCGTTTAACGCAAGCTATAGCCATTTAAATGATGAGGGTTTTACACCTGGTAATTCTGTAGTTAGAAACAATTTTGGAATAGGTGGAAATATTAAACTTACCAATAAATTTACTTTAAATGGCTCCTTGAATTATGTAGTTTCAGATTTTAGAACACCCCCAACAGCCAGTAGTTTTGGTAGTGGAGCTGATGACGGAGTATCGGTTTTTGGTGATCTTATCTATACTCCCCGATCTGCTGATCTGTCAGGCTGGCCTTTTCAAAACCCTGCAACTGGAGCTTCCGTTTATTACAGAGGTGGTGATGATATTACCAACCCACGTTGGACAGCAAAAAATTCGAGGGTAGAGCAAATTACCAATCGTGCTTTTGGTAGTCTTCAATTACGATATGATTTATTACAGAACCTGTCAATTACCTATAAAATTGGTTTTGACAGCTATAATGAGCAGCAAAATTATAAGCATAATAAAGGAGCAGCTGAATTACCGCTTGGATTTTACAGAACCGTTTCCGGAAACAGAATCATTTGGGATAATACAGTTGTTGCAAGCTATAATAAGACTCTTACTGACGACTGGGCCATTAACGTTGATTTAGGTGCAAATTCTTACCGTAATAACTACAAGCAATTTGGTTTATTCAGTAGTCAGCAATTGGTTTTTGATCTTTTTGATCATTCCAACTTCATTGTTCAAAATAAAACAAATGAAGGAGGCGGAGATATGGATTTTAAAGAAGAACAACTGTTACTTGGCGGGTTTCTTTTCACCACTATCAGTTATAAAAATTTCTTTTATTTTAATGTAGGAGGAAGAAATGACTGGTCTTCTAAATTTGAAAATGAAAACAGAACAAAATTTTATCCAAACGTAAGTGGTTCATTTATTCCTACCAGTGCATTTGAAAGTCTCAAGTCAAACAAAATCATCAATTACCTGAAGTTGCGTGCCGGTTATTCTACGAGCGCATCTTTTGGCGATGCTTATCAAACAAGAGCAACGCTTGGAATTCAAACAAACCGTTTTGTAACTCAAGGTGCTACTATTATCAACTCCAATACATTGGGAGGTCGCAGGCCAAATCCAGATTTGAAACCTGAATTGTCTAAAGAAATTGAAGTTGGTCTTGAATCCCGTTTAATTAATAACCGGGTAAACGTTGATTTAACACTATATCGTCGCAGAAATCCTGATCAAATTCTTGACCGAAGTCTCGATCCTGCTTCAGGCTTTACTGTACAGAGTATTAACGCCGCAACTGTAGAAAATAAAGGAATTGAATTAGGGTTGGGTTATACCATCATCAGGAATAGTAATTTAACCTGGGATATTAACACTGTCTTTACTTTAAACAGGAACAGGGCTTATGACTTCCCCGAGGGTATTGAAAACCTTATTTTAGCCGGCTATACTGGTCTTGGAATCTATGCTTTCCCCGATAAACCGGTTGGCCAGATTTACGGTAGTAAAGCAAAAAGAGATCCCTCTAAAGGCAACCAATTAGTTGTAGATGGTGATGGAAACTATATTGAAGAGTCAGCACTGGGTATTATTGGAGATGTAAATCCTGATTTTCAAGTAAGCGGAATTACAAGTCTTAGTTACAAAGGCTTTAACTTCCGTATGCAATGGGATTACAGCCGAGGTGGCGATATGTACGCTGTAACACCATTAATTCTTTTATCCAGAGGTTTAACCAAGGATACTGAGTTCGATCGTGACCTTCCTTACATCCTCCCTGGAGTTAAGCAAGATGGAACAACGAATGATATTCAGATAACTGCTACTGGAGCTTTTTTCCGTAATAAATTACAGGGTCCCGATGAGTTTGCTGTTTGGGATGCTACAGTAATTCGTTTACGTGAAGTTTCGCTTTCGTATGCATTACCTGAGTCTGTTTTGAGAAAGACTCCTTTGGGTGGAATTTCCTTAACTATATCAGGCCAGAACCTTTGGTATAATGCTCCAAACTTCCCTCAATACAGCAATTTCGATCCTGAAACAACAACCTTGGGTGTAAGTGGTGTTTCACGTGGCTTTGAGTTATTAACTGGCCCATCATCAAGAAGAATGGGTGCCAGTCTCAGGATTACTTTCTAATAAATAAACTCATTTAATATGAAACAATTTAAATTAATCATCACATTATCGGCACTGCTTTTACTTGCCGGCTCGTGTAAAAAGAAGCTTGACGAACTGATATCTAACCCGAATGTACCAACACTGGATAAGGCCGATGTGGACTTATATCTCAATGCTGGTCAGCTAAGTTTTAAGGATCTTTTTAACAATACTTCCAATGTAGGGATGCAGTTAACCCGATTAAGAAATTTTGGGGGCGCAAATTATTTGCAAGGATACCGTCCCGAATCGTTTAATGGTACATGGACTTTAGCTTACCGTTCAGTTCTTACTCAACTCAATGCAATGGAGCCTCTGGCAATAGCTCAAAGCAGATGGCATCATGTTGCAATTGCCCAGGTTTTAAAAGCTTATACAGGTATAACCATGGTTGATTATTTTGGAGATATACCCTGGACAGAAGCTGCAAATCCAGAAAACTCAGTCATTAATCCAAAAATTGATAAGGGAGCTGATGTTTATGCAGCCTGTATTAAATTGTTGGACGATGCAATTGTAAATTTTGCAAAAACCGCAGGGTCACCCGTTGCCTCAGATTTATATTATAATAATGGAGCAGCTTCAAACGCTGCTTCAATAACTAAATGGGTTACACTGGCTAAAACATTAAAGCTCAAAGCTTACATGACTACCAGGCTTGTAGATGCTACTGCTGGGGCCAAGATTGCAGCTTTAGTTGCTGCAGGTGATCTAATTGACACGCCAGCCGAAGATTTTGTTTTCCGTTTTGGAACACAGTTAGAAAATCCAGCTTCACGCCATCCCGACTATGATGCCAGTTACAGGGCTGCAGGTGGAGTAGGAAACTATATTTCAAACTACCTGGCATGGGAAATGGCCGGAGAAAAAACTAATATTGATCCCCGTATAAGATATTATTTCCGCCGCCAGTCAAATGCTAAAAATGGTCAGGCAGGGGGATTTGCCTTAATAGCACTCTCCTGTCAAGGTCAGCTTGCACCAGGGCACTATCCTCCGGGAATGGCTTATTGTATGGTAAATGATGGTTATTTTGGACGTGACCATGGTGACGCATCAGGTATTCCGCCTGATGGTCAGTCTCGTACTGCTTGGGGGGTTTATCCTGCCGGTGGCGATTTTGATGCATTACCAGCAAATACAGGTACAAGTGTAACTACCAGTACGGTATCTCAAACAGTTAACCCTGGTGGTAAAGGAGCCGGTATTTATCCAATTTGGTTATCCTCTTTTACACAATTTTTGCTTGCTGAGGCGGTATTAAAAACAGGATTAACGGGCAATGCAAGAACGCTTCTTGAAAGTGGCGTAAGGCAATCAATTACGAAAGTACTTGCTTTTCCTGCCACTTTAGGGTTAACACCAAACCCTGCTTTTGTGCCTACTTCAGGTCAAATTGATAACTATGTAAACGAAGTATTAAACAATTACGATCTTGCAGCTACAACAGATACAAAACTGAACGTTGTAATGAAGGAATATCATATCGCTCTTTTTGGGAACGGTATTGAGGCTTATAATAATTATCGCAGAACCGGGATGCCTTATAATATGCAACCAACCTTGAGCCCCTCACCAGGACCATTTATCAGAAGTGTTTTTTACCCTGCAGATCATGTTACATTAAATACGAATGCAAAACAAAAAGCTGATAATACAATAAAAGTTTTCTGGGATAATGGATCGGCCATTGTTTTTTAATCATAAAAAAGTTTAAATAATGAAAAATAAATTATTCATCATTCCGGTATTGTTTGCTGTGATACTTAGTGTAGCAAGTTGCTCTAAAACCACAAAAAACGATATACAGGAGTTTATCGGTGCTTTTACCGTTGGTGCATATATGCGGGAGTCCCATGTGTTTAATACCACCGCAAACGCATTTGTTTCCAATGGTAATTTGGGCAATACAATTGACTTTGGTAACCTGGCAACCTCCAAAATTGGCCGCCGTGTGAGGCCCTGGGGTAGTCCAATTTCAAAAGTCAATGTATATGTTGTAAAGGGGCAAAATAATAATCCAACGGCCTGGAAGTTGGTTAAGAGCTATGACCGTAACCCTACTGACACTTCTTATTTTGACATGACTGTTACAGCACAGGAAATGGCAACAGCTTTAGGGCTGCCATTAAATGGCACTACTTTTAGCCTGGGCAGCGTTTTTACCTGCTACGTAGAAGTGATAACCAGTGACGGCAAAAAATTCAATATTAATAATACGAATGGAGATGTTCCGGCAGGGGGTAGCTTTTATTTTGCAGTTCTTAATTTTAGCGGATCGGTTGTTTGTCCTTTTGTTCCCGCTGCAATGACAGGTAATTATAAGGTAATTAAGGATGAATGGGATGATTGGTCTCCTGGCGATATTCTTACAAATGTTGTTGTAAATGCCACTGCCACAAGTTTTGGAATGCAAAATGTATATCCCAACCCCGCTTATGGAGGTAATAGCGCAGTGCCTTTTACAGTTAATGTTAATGCAACGACTGGAGTAGCTACCGTTACTAATCAAACCTATGGAAAATATGGAGGAACATCCGTTGCTGTTACTACAGTAGGTTCAGGTAATTTTGTTTTAGCCTGCACAGGGTCAATTATATTAAATTTGAACCACCATGTACCGGGGAGCCCTGGTTCAAGTTATGGAACTTATAAGATTGAATTGAAAAAGCTATAAAATAGTTTTAGTAAGAAAATACTTACTTACAGCCCCGGTTCTGAATCGGGGCTGTTTTTTATTATAGTAATCACTTAATTTTACTGCCCATACATTTTACTATGCCATCATTAGAAAACCGTCAGTTTATTGAGATAGAAAAGCCCATTAAAGAGTTAGTGGATGAATTGAAAGAAATCAGGCAAAGGGCTGAAAAAAATCCCAAGGTTGATTATTCTGTTACCATTCAACAGTTGGAACAAAATGTTCTTGAAAAGCGAGTAGAAATAACCCAACATCTCAACAGCTGGCAAAAGGTTCAAATGAGCCGCCACCCAGACAGACCTTATACATTAAAGTACATTGAAAAGATGTGTACCAATTTTGTGGAGCTATATGGCGACAGGGGTGTAAAGGATGATAAAGCAATGGTTGGAGGTTTTGCTATGTTAAATGGTGAAACAGTCATGATCATTGGTCAGCAAAAGGGAATCAATACTAAAATGCGGCAGCTCCGCAACTTTGGTATGGCAAATCCGGAAGGCTACCGGAAAGCGTTGCGTTTAATGAAATTGGCTGAAAAGTTTAATAAACCTGTTATTACCCTCATTGATACTCCAGGCGCTTTTCCCGGACTGGAAGCAGAAGAAAGAGGTCAGGGTGAAGCAATAGCAAGGAATATTTATGAAATGATCAGGTTGAAAGTGCCGGTCATTTGTGTCGTAATAGGTGAAGGAGCAAGCGGCGGTGCATTAGGCATTGGTGTTGGAGACAAAGTGCTGATGCTGGAAAATACATGGTACACTGTTATTTCACCTGAGAGCTGCAGTTCCATTTTATGGCGAAGCTGGGAAAAAAAAGAAATGGCTGCAGAGCAACTGAAATTAACACCTGATTATATGAAGGGCTTTGGTATTGTGGATGGAATTGTTCCTGAACCGGCAGGTGGAGCACATTGGGATTATGATGAAGCCGCCCAACTTTTAAAAAAGGAGCTGATCACTATTTTGCAGGAATTGAAAAAAGTTGATTCACTTGACAGGGTTAATCAGCGAATTGAACGATACAGTAAAATGGGCTTTTGGGATGAATTATAACATTAAAATTTTTATTTGAAGTATAAGCATATGAATCTAAGAGATCAATTAAGAGGAACAGGTGTTGCAGTAGTAACTCCATTTAAAAAAAATATGGAGATTGATTACATAGCATTGGAACGGGTGATTAACTTTATTATCAACAATGGTGCAGAGTATATAGTTACCCTCGGCACTACCGGCGAAACTCCAACACTGAGTAAGGAAGAAAAAACGGAGCTGATAAATTTTACTTACCAGATAGTTGATGACAGGGTTCCGGTTGTTGTTGGTATTGGTGGAAACAATACACTATCTCTCATAAAAGATCTCGAAACATTTCCGCTGGATAAGGCGGTTGCAATATTAAGTGCCAGTCCATATTACAATAAACCTTCTCAGGAAGGCATTTATCAGCATTATAAAGCATTAGCAGAAGTTTCACCCCTGCCAATTATTCTCTACAATGTTCCCGGACGTACCGGCAGAAATATTTCTGCAGGAACTACGTTGAGGCTTGCCCATGATTTTTCAAACATTGCAGGTATAAAAGAGGCAAGTGGCGATATGGCTCAGTGTATGCAGATATTAAAAGATAAACCTGCAGATTTTTTTGTTGTAAGTGGTGATGATGCATTAGCCATGCCGCAAATTGCATGTGGAATGGAAGGTGTGATAAGTGTTGCGGCCAATTGTTTGCCGAAACAATTCAGTAACATGGTACGATCTTCATTAAAAGGTGATTTTGTAATTGCTAAGCAAATAAATGATCAGATGCTGGAGGCTTATGAATTGTTATTTACAGAAAATAATCCGGCAGGTGTAAAGGCATTCTTAACAGAGCTAGGTTTAATTGAAAATAATCTTCGCTTGCCTGTAGTGTCATTATCTGAAGGGTTACATCAATCTGTAAAAAATTATTTACAAAAAAACTTCATGTCCGTTTGTTAACTCATTAAAATGCAGATCTCTTTTCAATTGATAAGAAAGCTTGTACTCACTTATACTGCGGTTTTTATTTGCAACCTTCTTTCAGCACAATACGCTGTTAGGTTTGAGATTAAAAACAAACCTTCTAAACATTCTTCAGACAGTTTATATGTTGCCGGTAACTTCAATGGATGGAACGCCGGAGTGAAAGCTTTTGCTTTTCAGTTGTTGCCCGATGGTACATCTTTTGTGAACGTTACCGGAATTGAAGCAGGCATCATTGAATATAAAATTACCAGGGGAACCTGGTTAACTGTTGAGGCGGCTCTTAATGGTTCATCCATCAATAATCGCATCAACCGCATCAAATCTGATACTGTTATATCAATTAACATAGATGCATGGGCTGATGATTTTCCGGGCAGGCCCCCTGTTTCTACCAGGAGCAAGAATGTTTTCATCATTGATACATCATTTTTTATTCCCCAGCTAAATAGAAAAAGACGCATCTGGGTTTACCTGCCTGATGAGTATGTATTTACAAAAAAAAGGTATCCTGTGTTGTATATGAATGACGGGCAGAATTTATTTGATGCGGTAACATCTTCATTTGGGGAATGGGGAGTTGATGAAATGATGGATTCATTAAGACCTGGCAAACAATGTATCATTGTTGGCATTGACCATGGCGACAGTAAACGATTAACCGAGTACAATCCATACCCATCAAGATTTGGAGAAGGCGAAGGAGATGCATATGTTAATTTTTTGGCGCACACGTTAAAACCATTTATTGATAAAACATATCGTACAAAACCTTTAAAAGAATCTACTTTAATTGCCGGAAGTTCAATGGGTGGGCTGATATCTTTATATGCTGTGTTGAAATATCCCGGTGTATTTGGTGGTGCCGGCATTTTTTCTCCGGCTTTTTGGATTGCACCTGATCTCTACAAAAAAATTGACAGTTCAAAAAATAACAACTCCGCAATGTATTTTGTTTGTGGCGAAATGGAAAGCGCAGAAATGGTTGAAGACATGCAAAACGTTTATGAACAAATGAAACAAAAAGGGAATAAAAAACTATTCTTTAAACAAGTAAGCAATGGAAAGCACAACGAAACTTTCTGGCGCAGAGAAATGCCCCAATTTTATAATTGGATTTTTTCAAATCAAATGAGATAGGTTGTGCCTTCTTTCGCTATCTCGGTATTTACAAATACTTCTTTTGCTTCCAGCTCAAACGAATCAATATTCTCAAACTTTGCAGAAAAATGACCAATTAAAAGTTTCTGCACGTTAGCTTTTAATGCAATGCTGGCAGCCTGTTTGGAGGTAGAATGAAAACGTTCTGCTGCTTTCTCAATAAAAAAAGCAGGGTAAGTACTTTCGTGATAAATTAGATCAATATTCTTGATTAGTTCAACCATTGTTTCGTCATAAATGGTATCTGCACAAAAAGCATAACTCTTTGCTTTTGTATTTTCATCGGTAAGCATTTCATTCTTAATTACCTTACCCTCCGGACTTAAAAAATCTTCTCCATTCTGTAATTTTATAAAATGCGATGCATGTATATCATAAGCCCTGATCTTTTCAATATTAATTTTTCTCATGTTTCTTTTTTCCCGAACAACAAATCCCCAGCATTGAATCCTGTGTTTTGTTGCAAAACATTCAACTGAATAATGTTTAGCATCAAGCAGCAAGCCGGGTTTCTCAACAGGGTGAAATGTAAACTCATACGGGAGGATGGTACTGGCATACTTAAATTGTAATTCGAGAATCTCCAGTAAAGGAGCAGGGCCATGCACATGCAGCGGTTGAATACGACCCAATAAAGCGAAACTGTTAAGCAGACCAATTAAACCAAAGTAATGATCACCATGTAAATGCGAAATAAATATATGATTGATGCGGCTGCGTTTTATCCGGTAGTTTAAAATTTGTATCTGGGTGCCTTCGCCACAATCAAACATCAGTAATTCATCCTGGGTTGTAATTATCTGTGAGGTGGGGTGTCGTCCAAAAGCGGGAATGGCAGAATTATTTCCAAGAATTGTTACAGCCAGCATGTATAAAAATTGAATATAGGTTTGTGTGAAGATAAAATTAACTGAGTTTGTGTAATCATCAATCTTTTAAAATCATTCTTCATCAAACAATTCTCTTTCTATCTCCTCCATCTGCACAATATCCCATGCTTCACTTTCAGTTGCTGTGTAATTAATGAGATCAAGCATATCTTTTTGATCAAGGAAGCTTTCCACTTCAGGTTTTAATTCACAAATCACAAAAGAACGTTGTTGATCATAAAACAACTGTTGGGAATTAATAATACAATCTGCTACCCGTTCATCCATCGTATCTACTTCTTTCAGGTTCAGAATTATGTTGTTGAAATCTTTTTTCAGACAGGAAAGCAACAATTGGCTGAATTCTTCTGTCATATTTTCAGTAAGTGAGCTGTGCTCGGGGGTAATGACATGGAATTTCTCCTTGGTATCAATTTTGACATTCATAGTTTTATTAACAGATAGTGTGTAACTTATAGCTAATTACAGTCAAATTTATTCGTTATAATTGTAAAAACCGAATATCCCCATGGATCATAATTTTTCAACACAAGTAAAGGAAATCATTTCGTTCAGCAGAGAAGAAGCATTGAGGCTTGGAAATGATTTTATAGGAACTGAACATCTCGTTTTGGGTATGATCAGGGAAGGAGAAAACACGGCCATTAAAATTTTAAAAAATCTGAACGTCGATCTGTACGAATTAAGAAAGGAAATTGAACTTGCAGTAAAAGATAAAACCGGGAAAAATATTGCCAATATTAATAGCCTTCCATTAACCAAACAGGCTGAGAAGGTTATTCGTGTTACGGTACTTGAAGCAAAAGCTCTAAAAAGTCCCCAGGTTGAAACTGAACACCTCATGTTATCAATCTTAAAGAACAAGGAAAATATTGCAACACAAATTTTAAATCAGTTTGAAATTGATTACGATATTTTCAGAAATGAACTAGGTATGGTTAAATCAAACGAACCAAGAGCCGAGTATGACGATCCCGGTGAAGAGGAATTTGATGATGAAAAATCAAAATATTCTCAGCCAAGATCAAAGCAACCTGCAGGTGCAAAAAGTAAAACCCCTGTACTTGATAATTTCGGAAGAGATATTACACGTTTGGCCGAAAACGGATCACTCGATCCAATTGTTGGACGGGAAGTGGAGATTGAGCGTGTATCACAAATATTATCAAGACGTAAAAAGAATAATCCAATTTTAATTGGTGAGCCGGGAGTTGGTAAAACTGCCATTGTAGAAGGTTTGGCATTGCGTATTGTGCAACGCAAAGTTTCCCGTGTTTTGTATGACAAGCGTGTAGTATCGCTTGATCTGGCAGCATTGGTTGCCGGCACAAAATATCGTGGACAATTTGAAGAGCGTATGAAAGCGATCATGAATGAGCTGGAAAAAAACAGGGATGTCATTTTATTTATTGATGAGATACATACAATTGTAGGTGCTGGGGGTGCCAGTGGTTCTCTGGATGCTTCCAATATTTTTAAACCAGCACTATCAAGAGGTGAATTACAATGTATTGGTGCATCAACCTTAGATGAATACAGAATGCATATTGAAAAAGATGGGGCATTAGATCGTCGTTTTCAAAAAGTGATTATAGATCCTCCAAGTATTGATGAAACTATTCAGATTCTTCAGAATATTAAATCCAAGTATGAAGAATTTCATAATGTAGCTTATAATGATGAAGCCATCAACGCCTGTGTAAAGTTGAGTGATCGTTATATGACGGACCGTTTGTTGCCCGACAAAGCAATTGATGTTCTGGATGAAGTTGGTGCCAGGGTTCATTTAAAGAACATCAATGTTCCGCAGGAAATTCTTGACCTGGAAAAGAAGATAGAAGATATCAAACAGGAAAAGAATAAAGTTGTCAAAAGCCAGCGCTTTGAAGAAGCTGCCTCCCTCCGTGATACAGAAAAGAGATTAGGAGAAGAATTGGAGAAAGCAAAAGCAAAGTGGGAAGAAGAAAGTAAACACAAAAGATATCCTATAGATGAAGAAGCTATAGCCGAAGTAGTGAGTATGATGACCGGCATTCCTGTTAAACGAATGGTACAGGCTGAAACAGATAAGCTTCGCCGTATGGCTGAAGATTTGCAAGGTGCTGTAATAGGACAGGAAGAAGCTATTAGTAAAGTGGTGAAAGCCATTCAACGCAATCGTGTAGGATTGAAAGACCCCAAGAAACCAATTGGCACATTTATATTCCTCGGTCCAACAGGTGTGGGTAAAACAGAATTGGCACGTGCCTTAGCACGTTATATGTTTGATAGCGACGATGCTTTGATTCGTGTTGATATGAGTGAGTACATGGAGAAATTTACAGTTAGCCGTTTAATTGGCGCACCTCCCGGTTATGTTGGTTATGAAGAAGGTGGGCAGTTAACAGAACGGGTACGCCGCAAACCATATTCAGTTGTATTACTTGATGAAATTGAAAAAGCACATCCTGATATCTACAACATTTTGCTGCAGGTATTGGATGATGGGCAGTTAACTGATGGGTTAGGCCGTAAAGTTGATTTCAAGAATACACTCATCATCATGACTTCTAATATTGGTGTACGCCAGTTAAAAGATTTTGGAGAAGGAGTTGGTTTTGCAACGGCAACAAGAATGCAAAATGCAGAAGAGAATAATAAGGCTGTGATTGAAAAAGCATTGAAGAAAACTTTTTCACCCGAATTTCTTAACAGAATTGATGATGTAATGATTTTTAATGCACTCTCTAAAGATCACATTTTCCGGATCATTGATATATTAATGAAAGGTGTAAGTGTAAGATTGAAAAACCTTGGCTTCAGTATGGAACTTACAGAGGATGCAAAAGAGTTTATTACTGAAAAAGGATATGATGCACAATTTGGTGCAAGACCACTTCACAGGGCTATTCAAAAGTATCTTGAAGATCCTTTAGCAGAAGAAATATTAAGTATGCATATTAAAGAAGGTGATGTTCTGGTAGCAGATCTTGACAAAGAAAACCAAAAGATCAAGTTCATCTTTCAAGAAAAAACAAAGAAATCTGCAAAGTCATCCGAAGCATAACTTTTTTAAATTTCAAAAATAAACCCCGCTCCTAAAGCGGGGTTTTTAATTTAGTTTTGTTTTTTTTAAGCATATGCAAAAAATCATAATAGCAATAGATGGATGGTCGAGCTGTGGGAAAAGCACATTAGCTAAACAATTGGCGAAAGAATTGGGGTATGTCTATATTGACAGTGGTGCAATTTACAGGGCCATTACATTATTTTTTTTGAGAAATCATATTAACTGGACAAATGAACAAGAAGTAGCAGAGGCGCTGAATATTATCACTCTTGAATTTCAACCAAATTATACAACCCAACAATCTGAGATTTATTTAAATGGAGAAAATGTTGAGTATATGATCAGGGATTTATTGGTAGCAGAAAAAGTAAGTGAGGTTTCTTCCATTAAAAAGGTAAGAGAATTTGCTGTAGCGGAGCAACGAAAAATGGGGGCGGGTAAAGGAATTGTAATGGATGGAAGGGATATTGGTACAACTGTTTTCCCCGATGCTGAATTAAAAATATTTATGACGGCCGATATTGCTGTACGGGTAGAAAGAAGATATAAAGAAATGTATGCCAAAAACCCAAATATCCTTATTGAAGAAGTGATGGCCAATCTTGAAATGAGAGATTTTATTGATTCGCATCGTATTATAAGCCCTTTAAAAAAAGCGGAGGATGCTATAATTCTGGATAATACAGACATTAGCCCTCAGGAACAGTTTCGGGTGGCCTTATCGTGGGCTCAGCAAAAATTGCACGAATGAAGATTGTTACATCTATAGTAGAATCTATAGGCATTCATAAAAGGAATCTCACATACAAATTGATTTGGTTAAAAAAATATTTTATAAATTCTTTTGATTAATAAAAAACAATCCTATCTTTGCTCTTTACCTCTCCATAATCCGTGAAACCCAGTTTAAATCCGTTCATCCGAACCACTCCAATTCCCAACTAAGTTTTTATTCTGGTAGTATTATTCATAAGTTAATTCTGGCAACAGAATCCGTAATCACTATATCCTCCATTGATGAACTTTTTCAAAAGGTATCCTTTGAGCCGCCAATCTATTTTTTTACCTCTAAACCTTTTTTATGAAAAAGTTTTTACTCTCTTTGTCTTTAATTTTAATGGGTGTTGCTGCGTTTGCACAAGTACCCTGTCCTACAAGTGCTAGAAGAAATAACGGAAACGGTAATGCAAGATGTAATCCTTTTGGCGGAACTGGTGGAACACTTACACTTACGTATGGTAACCAACCTCCCGCAAATTTACAGCTTTTTCAAATTGTAGGTTCAACTGGTCAAATTTCGACAATCGTTGAGGAATCTAAAATTGTTACCCAAAAGCCTAACGGTGATTATGAAATTGAATTTTGTTTTGAAACAGATAACGCAGGTCCACTTGTCGGAGCTCAATATCAGTTTTATATTGACGTGTTTCCGTTTGGTACACGTGAGGCGGAACAGCTTGTCCTTTGCACTCAAGCAACTCTTCCCGTAATTTTGGGTAACTTCAATGCTATAAATAAAAGCGGTAAGGTTTCACTTAGCTGGGAAACTTACCAGGAAGTTGAAAACGATGGTTTTGAAATTCAACGTCGTGTTGCTACCGGTAAATATATAACAGTTGCTTTTGTTGATTCAAAAGTAATTGGTGGAACAGGTTCAGGAACTACTTATAGTTTTGATGATAATGCTCCTTTAGCGAAAGGTGTTACTTACTATCGTCTCCGCCAGGTTGATTTAAATGGCCAGGCTGCTTTCAGTGAAGTAAAAGCCTTACGTGGAGTGGGCAGTTCAATCGTAGTATCAGTTTATCCGAACCCAAGCCGTGGAACAACCAATGTTGCCATTCCAGAAGGTACAGGTACAATGGACGTAACACTGGATGATTTTGCTGGCAGGTCAGTACAACGCTGGAACGGTTTGAATGTTCGCAACCTGCAATTGACCAACCTGAAGCCAGGAATGTATTTGCTCCGGATCACCATTCGTGAAACAGGTGAGCAAATTACTGAGCGTGTTACAGTACAATAATTTAAGGACAGGAAAACCAGATAATACCAGAAACGAAGGAAGCCCCATGAAAGTGGGGTTTCCTCTTTTTTAAAATTCTTTTTTAAAATATTGTATTACAAAAATTTGCATATTCAAAAACTGCAAGCTATTTTTACACTCTCCATTCCTTAATAACACCACCTTAATACCCAATACCTGCTAATCCTATCCTTCGTAATTTCCTTTTAATTAGTTGTATTAATTAATTCCACGTTCCTGTGTTTCAACTGTTTTTATTAACAGCTATAGAATCACTTATATCCTCAATGATTTACTTTTTTAAAAGGTGTCCTTTGAACCGCCTATTATTTATTTCTAACCTCAAAAACCTTTTTTATGAAAAAGTTTTTACTAATTTTTATTGGATTAATTTCCATTGTGTTTATTAATGATGCCGTAGGCCAGTGTACGGTAAATAACATTGTTGTCTCCCGTGTAAGTGGAGTTCAAAATTTCGCTAATGTAGATTATGATATTGATTTAGAATTTTCAGCATCAACAAATGGTGGTAACA
>JBKJNM010000216.1:0-3508 GCA_046593655.1 Lacibacter sp.
ATGAATACCAGGATACATGGGGTGCTATTTTCGGAAGGTTAAATTATAATTACAAAGGAAAATATTTTGCAGAAGGAATTGTAAGAAGGGATGTTTCATCCAGGTTTTATAACGATAACAATTATGCTGTTTTTCCATCAGCATCAATTGGATGGATTGCCACAAATGAAAGATTCCTGCAATCATTTAAAAAATTAAACTATCTTAAGATAAGAGCCAGCTATGGTGAGATAGGCAACAGTTCATTGAACGACCCTGCATCGTACCTTAATTTTTTGAGTCCTTCTTATGGCAGCGTAAATGTTGCCACATTTGGTGACCCACGCACAGGTTACCCAATTTATACTGTTGCAAGGCCGGCAAATCCAAAATTAAAATGGGAAAGAGATATTGACCAAAACATTGGATTTGATTCCTACTGGTTCGGCAATCAATTGTATGTAAATGCTGAGTTGTATAAAAGAACTGCCAAAGATTTATTGTTTACAGATTTTATTGGCAGGCCTGAATTAGGCATACCCGGCGGACAGAAATTAAACCTCGGACAAATTTCAAACGAAGGATGGGAAGCAACGATTGGATATAAAAGTAAGCCAAAAAATAAATTGAAATTCGATGTATCTGCCAATCTTTCTCGAAACACACCTTATCTTGATAGTTATGGTTTAACAGGCGACCCCGTATTGGGTGATGCACAGGGTGCATACAGGATTACAGAAGAATTACAAGGCCCTTATACACAATCCGAAATTGGTCAGGAGATAGGGAAATACTGGGGCTATCAGGTACTGAATATCTTTCAAAACCAAACTGAAATAAATGCTTTTACAGATAAAAATGGCAACCTGATTCAACCAAATGCAAAGCCGGGAGATTTTAAATACCAGGATACCAATGGTGATGGTAAATTAGATGACAAAGACCGTATATATCTTGGCAGCAGGAACCCAAAATTAGAGTTGGGGGTAAACTTAAGAGTAGAATACAAAGGATTTGATTTAGCAGTTTCAGGTTATGGAAGATTTGGACATAAAGTATTATGGTTTGCAAAAAAATTCCTTACACAAGGTGCACTTGGTGCCAATGTACTGGCTGGCTCTGTTAATAAAGCATGGAATGGCGAAGGCTCTACAAATTTATATCCCCGGTTTGTACAGGATGGTGCCACACCCGATTTGCTTCGTTTTAGCTCCTGGTTCTTAGAAAATGGTGATTACTTCAGGTTTAATAATATTCAGTTGGGCTATACCATTCCTGAAGAATTAATAAAAGGAATTAGGAGGATACGAATTTATATCAATACACAAAATTTATTTACGATTACAAAATATCCTGGTATCAATCCGGAGATTTATAATCCTGATTTACCAATCAATGCAAATGGTGTAGATATTTCGCAGTACCCGGTTAAAAAAACGATAACTGTAGGTTTGGCTGTTGGATTTTAATCATAAAAAATAAAAAAATAAGTATGAAAAATAATTTTCTAAAAACTACAACAGCCTGCTTAGCTGTGATAGCAATGCTGGTTTGCATAACCAGTTGCAAAAAAGATTTCTTTGAGAAAAAGTTGTATGGAATACAAGATCAGGCACAGACCATTAAAGATGAACCATCAGCACTTGCGCTGCTGAATGGTTGCTATGCTTTGGTAGATGGCTCCGACTGGTACTCAGGGCCTTTTGAACGCCTGATGCTGGAATGTTCTACCGATGATGGATGGGGTGGAAACGATTACCAGGACAGGCCGACGGAGATGGGCTCAATGGCATTTACGAATGTTTTAAATGCAGACAATTCTTATGTGAGGTATTTGTATGAAGTACTATATCAGGGTGTACGCAATTGTAACAATACGATTAGTGTAATACCAAACGCACCCATTGGGGCTGCACTTAAAACAAGGATTATAGGAGAAGCAAAATTTTTAAGGGCTTATTATTATTTTGAATTGGTAAAAAATTACGGCGATTGTGTATTGTACACAGATTTGCCTACAAGCGACCAGTTGATACCACGTTCGCCTGCAAAAGTTGTGTATGCACAAATTGTATTAGACTTAAAAGACGCAGCGGCTGCATTGCCCCATAAAGATGCTTATATAGCACAGGATAAAGGAAGGGCATCGAAAGGAGCTGCATTGGGTATGTTGGCAAAAGCCTATTTATTTATGGAAGATTATCCCAATGCTGAAGCTACTGCAAATCTTGTCATTCAATCGGGCAAGTACAGCCTTTTACCAAACTTTGGTGATTTATGGAAACCAAGTAATCCATGGAGCAATGAATCATTATTTGAAATTGGTTATTTACCTGACACAAAATTTAGTACAGGAACAAGAGCTACTACCATGACGTGGGCCACCAGTGACGGTGGCTGGGGATGGTTTGGGTTAACAAGTAATCTTGAAAATGCTTTTATTGCAGAAGGTGATGGTATCCGTAGAGGATATACGATTGTAAAAGAAGGCGAAGCAGTGGCTGGCGAAAACAGGATTCACCCTGCATATAATAACCAGCATACCTCAGGAAGGCACTCAAGAAAATTGTATGTACCTGTTGCAGAAAGAGGTGGCTTGTATGGTAATCAGCCTTACAATCAAATCATTTTAAGGTACGCTGAAGTGTTATTGATTTATGCGGAAGCTGCAGCATTCACCGGCAATAATGCAGGAGCTTTAACACAATTAAATGCCGTACGCAGCAGGGTAAATCTGCCAGCTAAAACAGGTCTGTCAGGTGATGGATTAAAGGCTGCTATCTGGAATGAAAGACGGTTGGAATTTGCAGCAGAAAGGACATACCGCTGGGATGATATAAGACGTATAAAAATTAATGGTAAAAAATTAATCAGCACACTAATGGGACCAACAGGCACATTTGTTTTGTATAATACCACACAAAATACTGACCCTGTAGAAAGCCTGCCGCACAGGGAAAACAAGAACAAAGGGATAGAGTTTAAAGAAGGAAAAAATGAATTGTGGCCGATTCCTAGAAATGTGATACAAGCAAGTGGAGGTACTGTAACTCAAAATAATGGATATTGATTTTTTAAAAGAAGCAAAATTAAAACTGACGTAAAATTGCATTTAACAAAATCAACTCTATCAAAAACTATAAATAACAATGAAACAAAACATTTTTTTTATGTTACCAATAGTGCTGTATTTAGCCTTCTCGCTGATGATGACAGGATGTAATAAAAAAAAAGCCCCCCTGCCCCCACAGCCAGACCCTTGTTTTTATAATGGAGTGGATACCTGTTTGCTGAATATAAAAACAAAAATCAGTATCAACCTGAATGATGAAAAACAAATCATTCACAGCTTTGGTGCATCTGATTGCTGGACCACCAAATTTGTTGGCAAGTGGGGCGATGTAAATAAAAAAAATAAAATCGCTGATTATCTTTTTAGTACCGATACTTCAGCAGATGGTTCGCCAAAAGGAATTGGATTATCATTATGGCGTTTCAATATTGGTGCAGGCAGTTATGAACAGGGCAG
>JBKJNM010000137.1:0-4042 GCA_046593655.1 Lacibacter sp.
AAAACAAAAACAAATCCTACTCAAACAAATAACCAGCAAAAAAAACGCAGTCCGTTTGGTGATATGCTTGGAGATGATTTTTTTGATGATTTTTTTGGTGGCCCAAATTCCAATCGTCCGCAAATGGCAAGTGGCAGTGGTGTATTTGTATCAAGTGACGGTTATATTGTTACTAACAACCACGTAGTTGACGGAGCAGATGAAGTAACTGTAACACTACACAACAAAAAACAATACAAAGCAAAAGTTCTTGCTACCGACGCTAATACTGATCTTGCTATTCTTAAAATTGAAGGCAGTGGATTTCCTTATCTTTTGTATGGCAATTCGGATGAAGTAAAAGTTGGTCAGTGGGTATTGGCAGTTGGTTATCCACTAACATTGGAAACTACTGTAACAGCAGGTATCGTAAGCGCTAAGTTCCGTTTCTTAGGTATCAACCAACGTAAGGCAGGGCGTAATGCAAATGTGGTGGAAAGTTTTATTCAAACTGATGCTGCTGTAAACCAAGGTAACAGTGGTGGTGCGTTGGTAAATACTAGTGGACAATTAATTGGTATTAATGCAGCCATTGCGTCGCCAACGGGTTCATATGCCGGTTATTCTTATGCAATCCCTGTCAATATTGTAAAGAAAGTTATTGATGACTTAATTAAGTTTGGAACCGTTCAAAGAGCTTTCCTTGGCATTCGACCTGAAGCGAATGGCGATGAGGGAACTGATTCACAAATTAAAGAAGGCGATGGTGTTGTAGTAGGTGAAGTGATGACGAACAGTGCTGCTGAAGAAGCTGGTTTAAAGAAAGGTGATAAGATTATTAAACTTGAAAACAAATCAGTAAGTACTTGGGCTGAGTTAGTTGGTACTGTTGCGAGTTATCGTCCGGGGCAAAAATTAGGCGTTACCTATTTACGTGCAGGAAAAGAAAATACAACTACGCTTACCTTGAAAAATAGTTCTGGTAATACAGAGATCGTAAAAACATCCGCATTGGATAAGTTAGGTGCAGAGTTTGAAACCCTCTCTTCTGCTAAAGCAAAAGAATATGGTGTTGAAGGTGGTGTTTCTGTAAAATCATTAACGGATGGTTTAATAGCAGACCAAACAACTATTAAAAAAGGGTTTATCATTGTGCGTGCAGGGGGTAAAGCTGTTAAAACAGTTGACGATCTGAAACGTGCTATTGATAATGCCGGTAATAGCATCATCATCGAAGGTATATATCCGGGTTATGAAGGTGTTTATCAATATGCCATCAACGATCTTAAAAATGAGCCGTAACCATAATAAGCAATTATTTGAATCAAATAAAAAAATCCTCCTTTATCAGGAGGATTTTTTATTTAGCCAGAATTTTATAACCCCAGGGATCAATTGTAAAGGTTTCTGATACATTTTTAGTTGTACGTGTAAACACATTTACAAACTCTCCTCTTACACGCAGATCATGTAAGTGATAATTGATTTTTTTATCAGAAAAATTCAGTACAACAATTATTTCTTTGACTTTGTTTTTTCTTACAAAGCAAAATAATTGATCCGGATGATCTGTTGCAATGCGCCAGGTAATGACATCTCTGTGTCCACTTAGTAAAGCAGAATGCTGAGTGCGCAGGTTCAATAGTATTTTATAAAACTCATGCAGTTGAGGTTGATCGGTCCATTCTATTTCATCTTTATCAAAAAAATGAAGGCGTTTTTTATTGGGATGTTCCTGACCGCTGTAAATAAGTGGTATGCCGTTCCATGTGCAGCTGAACACGGCCAATGGTATGGCCATCTCTCCATATTTTTCATACTCACTCCCGTTCCAGCTGTTTTCATCATGATTACTGGTGAAGTATGAGCGAATGTGTTGAAAGGGTTGCTTGTGCTGATATCCGTTCAATGCTTTATCCAATTCAACAATAGCCCAATGCTTTTTGTAAAACTCCTCTGTTATATGCATCCAATGCCAGCTATAACTTACATCGAATACATGAGCAAATGGTTCATCGTTCCACTGATCAAATTCTCCAAGCCAGAATAATTTTTTCAGTTGATCGAGTTCAGTTCTTGCTTCTCTCCAAAAACCAACAGGCACCAGCATTGCCATATCGCAGCGGAAGCCATCGATATTACACTCCTCCACCCAGAATTTCATTGCATCGATCATGGCCCTTCTTGTTGACGGGTTGTGAAAATTAAGATGAATGACATCTTCCCAATTCTCAACAGGAGGTTTAAATTTTCCATGATGATCCTGTGTATAATATTCCGGATGAGTGATCGTCCATTCATGATCCCATCCTGTATGGTTGGCTACCCAATCAATAATTACCTTCATACCGAGTGAGTGAATATCTTTTACGAGTTCATTAAATTCATGTACAGTTCCAAACTCTGCATTCGCAGTCGTATAACTTGAACAGGCATAATAACTGCCCAATGTTCCTTTACGGTTTTTTATTGAGATAGGTGTTACGGGCATAAACCAAATCACTTCAACGCCCATATCTTTCAAGCGGGGAAGATGTTTCGCAAAAGCAGCAAAAGTACCTTCGGCCGTATATTGTCGCAGGTTCACCTCATAAATATTCGTTGAATGAACCCAATCAGCAGGTTTAAAATCAGTGAGCATATTGGTCATAATTCGGCTTCAATGATACGAACCAAACTGCAAACAGCCGATTCTTTTTTGCAGGTTCAAACCTTGTACCTTTACGGCTGTTATTATGTTTTATGAAGAAATTTGAAGTGCCGAATATATACCGCAGTTCATTGATCACTGCTATCAAGAACAAGCGTAAGCAGGACGATAAGTTGAAAAAAGACTTTTCTCCTACCCTGCTGGATCTGGGTCCCGTTCAATTTTATTTAGCCCGTCATTTTGGTTTTTGTTATGGTGTTGAGAATGCCATTGAAATAGCATTTAAAACAATTGAAGAAAATCCGGATAAACGTATTTTCTTATTGAGTGAAATGATTCACAATCCACAGGTAAATGCTACACTTATAGAAAAAGGGGTTCAATTTTTACAAGATACATACGGACAACAATTGATTCCGTTTGAAGAAGTAACAACAGATGATGTAGTAATCATCCCGGCATTTGGCACCACACTCGATATTGAAAAGATGTTGACTGAAAAAGGAATCAACACAGAAAAATATAATACTACTTGTCCTTTTGTAGAAAAAGTATGGAACAGAAGTGAGCAAATTGCATCAAAAGGATATTCCATTGTTGTGCATGGCAAACCTAAACATGAAGAAACAAGAGCTACTTTTTCACATGCAAGTTCGCATACTCCCACAGTAATTGTGAATGATATGAAAGACACGATTGAACTGGGCAAATATATCACAGGAGAAAAACCTGCTGAACTGTTTTATGAAGAATTCAAGGGGCTTTATTCTGATGGGTATGATATTGAAAAAGATCTGCATCGATTTGGTGTAGTCAATCAAACCACACAGTTAGCAAGTGATACGCAGGCCATTGCTGAATATCTCAAGACACTTGTATCAGATCATTATCATTTAAATGAAACCACTATTGGGGAACGATTTGCTGATACCAGGGATACCTTATGCTATGCAACAAATGATAATCAAACAGCTGTTGCAGCTATGTTAGAAACAGAAGCTGATCTTGCCATTATTGTGGGAGGATATAATAGTTCCAATACTACTCACCTCGTGGAATTGTGCGAAGAAAAACTTCCAACTTACTTTATTAATAATCCTGATAAGATATTATCTGCTACTGATATCTTGCATTTCAACTTTCATGATAAGCAGGAATATATAACACGGGATTTTCTGCCGGCCAAACAACCCGTTAAAATTCTCATCAGCAGTGGCGCATCGTGCCCCGACTCATTAGTAGAAGCAGTAATGCATAAACTTGCCTCTTTTTATGGTGCCGAAGAACAACTCGTACAACAAGCTGTTTTATTTCAATAAAACGACAAGGCCTCCTTTCGGAGGCCTTGCTCATCTTCGGTTTTATCTGGTTTTTCCTATCCAAAGGAATTTATTGCACTACTATCCGCTCTGT
>JBKJNM010000022.1:0-50302 GCA_046593655.1 Lacibacter sp.
TTTTAAAGTCATCAGGAGACAATACCACGTCTGCCTGATGACATACCAGGTGTTCTTCGTCGATATTAAGGTCAATCGTATAACCTTCTTTTTTTAAGGCATTGATAGTTTCTGATAATGTGCCATAATATTCTTTCATACCTGGTTTTATCCCCGGATTTAAATTTTTATAGATTTCTAAAATCTAACATGATGATCAACTTTCTTCATAAAAAGGCGCAGTGCCTTCATTGGCAAACCCCTTGCCTGACCGGGATTGTACATTTCCAACTGCACCTGTTATAATATTGTCAATCTCTGCTGCAGTTGTACGCCTACCTTTTTTAAATTTATTTACAGGGTCACTTCCGGGACCTGTTTTTTTCCCTTTTGAGACAGGAAGTGGTTTTTTTTCTTTTGATGCTGGGGGCATTTCTTTTTCTTTTTTCATTTTTTTCATTTTAGTTATTAAAAAATATGTAATGAAGTATCTATCCTCCTTTTTACATTAATGTTCTTCAGTTCTTTTACTTATATCTAAAGTTTTATTGGCTCTTTCTTTTTTATTTATCCATCAAGCTATTGCAACAATTTCCCTAATGGTATAATTACCCGCTTTACTAAGCTGAGCCTGTAATACCTCCATAGCAATAGGTTCAGGCATGGTAATCAATACACTTTGTGGGTTCAACTGAACACCTGCATCATCAACTCCGGGAATTTTAAGTAATGCATGCTTTATGTGATTAACACAACCTCCGAAGCTCATTCCTTGTATTTGATATTTTTTTTGATTTTTACGTATTTTTAATTAATAGGTTAATCCTTCTATAGGCACAGGGAAAATAAAATCCACGAACACATTGTGGTGTGCGTTTGATACATGCTCTTTAAATGACTTCATGCTGCGATGCATTACGGTTGTATATTCCTTTCCCAACTTCAATACAATCTTTTCGAGACTCCATAATTCCTTTTTTATAGCGGCAACTCTTTCTTCCTTTTTTGCGGGTAAATCCTTATCAAGTTGCAGCATATTCTTTTCAAAAACTTTATCAGCTTCTTCGTAAAATGAAGTAAGCAGCAGATCACAAGAATATGTTTTTATGTGAGAAAATTTGATCGCTGATTTTTTTTCTGCTTCATCCAGTTTACTATCACTATTAGCGGCAAGCAGGGAGATATACACAGGAAATTTAAGCAGCGCTTCATTTTCACTTTCAGAAATATTTTTTATCCAATTCATTTTAAATATTTTGATTATTTTATAATCGGTAAGTACGTTTATTACAACGGTTAAATTATTTAACCCCGCTGATGATTTCTTATCCGTCCAAGTATTCTATTAAGAGAAGCCTTTAACTTATCAATTGCTCTGTTAACGGCAATCTCATAAGTATTTGCCAATCCCGTAACAGCAATTGGTTGTCTGCCTTCAATCCGGGCTTCAAGCAAACATTTTTTATCGTTGAGTCCTTCTTTTGAACCGTTCTCATCAGATAGATGAACTTCCAAACGTGTTATGTGTTCACTAAACCTGCTTAACTCTTCTGATAGTAAGTCATCTAACTTATTGCCAAATGCTTCATGTACACTTAAATGTTTGTCTGTGTTTAATTGAATAGTCATACTGTTTTTTTAAAATGATATTTTTATTTTCTCTTTCGGGACCAGGTTATCATCCCCGCAATTAGTATAATAATGACAAGTATAAAAAACCACCAACCCATATGCATACCCCAGACATGATAACCGTTGTTCATGCGTATAATTTTTGTTTTTAGATTGTTAGGTAATAATTAATTGATTTATTTGATTACATAATAATAATTATAATAGTATTTAAGCTCTGAGTTCTGAGATGGTATAATGGGTATTATTGAAAGCACTTCGGAGTGTATCTGTTTTAATCTCCTGAGATGAAGTAATTTCTGCTTCCTTCTTCCCCAAGTCAACTGTTACAGATGTTACACCTGGAACACAGGATAATTTTTGTTTAACTGCTGAAACACAGCCTCCGCAGCTCATACCACCGATATGGTAGGTATGTAAGATTGATTTTTCCATGTTTTATATTTTAATTGTTAATAAAAAAAATTCTTGTTCTTAATCTTTTATTCGATTCAGCAGTAGCCCTTTCTTTAGTTTCGCTTATGACGGGTATAATTAATTTGCCTTTACTAATTCCATTCCGCACTTGGGGCATTTGCCGGGTTTGTCTGATTTTACTTCCGGGTGCATGGAGCAGGTATAAGTTCCTGAACTCATATTCTCATGTGAGCCGTGCTTTTGGCCATGAAGTAATAATTCATTTTGATTCTTTTTCATTGTTTTGATTTTTAGTGATAATTAGAATTTATTTTTTTACTTTTCCAGTCCGTACAATTTCCACCGAACATTTTGCATGTAGTGCCACCGCCTGTGATACCGAACCGAGCAAAAAACCTGCGACAGCTCCGTGACCATGTGAACCAACAACAATTAAATTGGCGCCAAATTTTTCAGCTTCCTTCAGAATAACACTTTTTGGAGAACCTTCTGTGATAGCAGTAGAAATAGAAAGCTTTGGATTTATTTTATGTAACATAGCGGCCGCATTTTCAGTTGCCACCGCTGCAGATTTTAGTAACTGTTTGTCGCCTTCAACATAATATTCATTCAATACCCCCATTGGAGATGTATAATTTATATAAGACCTTTCATAAGCCGAAATTATCCGCACTTTTGTGTTGGGCGCAAAGGTTCTGCCTGCAAATTTCTTAACCATTGCCTTGCTATGTGCAGAGCCATCGGTAGCTAATAGTATTTTCATTTGCTTATTTTTTATTACGAGTGGTTAATTTAAGTATTGATTTTTCTATTTTGCTTACTTCATCATTCATCTTTGTTTTAAATTCCTTCCAGTTAGCTTTTCTTTCAATTTTGTAATCACTGAAACTTTTTTTCGTGGACGAAATTTCGTCATGGAGTTTTGCTTTCTCCATTTTCAAAGTTTCTTTTACATCTGTTTTGTTTGACATTTTTTAAAGTTTTAAATAATTAATTAAAAATATTACCGCACCTAATCCGTCTTACTTTTTTAGCTGAATTTTTTATCTAAAATTTCATACGTTCTATTACTGTTTTTCTACTTAATTAAAAGCAAAATATTTGGTCTGTTTTAACCCGCAATTAAGACTTTCGGGTTTTGTAAATCGTTTCTAAGTTTTAAGCGCAGCTGCCAATCTTTTTAGCTTGGCTGGAATTTTGTTAAGTGGCAAAACGAAATCAGCACAGCCTGCTGCCTGAGCGCTGAGCGGCATGAAGTCAACTTCGGCAGACATGTCCTGAGCAAAGGTTTTTCCTCCCTTAGCTTTGATATGCTTGCAGCCCTCAGTGCCATCGCCATCATATCCGGAAAGGATAATGCCGACCGCACGGACACCCATTGCCTCTGCAAGGGAAATAAAAAATATATCTACCTGTTTGTTCCTGCTAATGCGGGGCGAGATTACTCTGAAGCGATAATCTTCAATAGTAAGATCTGAGTCCGGAGGAATTATGTAGACATGATTCGCAAGGATCGACATTGCCTCAGAAGCCACGATTACTGACATTTTCGTGTGCCTCGAAAGTATTTTAGCTAACTGACTATGGGCGGTTGGGTTCATGTGAGAAACAATAACAAATGCCATACCTGTATCATGCGGCATTGCATCCAGCAGAGCCTTATAAGCGTTAAGTGCTCCGGCTGAGCCGCCAATGCCTACAATGAATTTAGGATGAACTATTTTCATTGATTATTATTTTTATTTATTCTTTTCATTCTCAGGAACATTTTTATCAAAATTCTTTTTCTGATTGCCGCTAAACGAAGATTCAGCGTAAGGTGTCAAAATAATTCCATCATCACTCAAAATAAATTTGTGAACATCGGTATTATGGTTACTGCCACGAGACTTAACAATGAATACTTCACGGGTGCGTTTTCTGCCCTCATCATCTTCTACCATTCTCACAACTATCCAGGTATCAATCAGAGAGGAAACACCTATTTCGCCACTCGTGTTACTTTGAAAGTTTGCAGAAACAAGACTTGTAAAAAAAGTAGTGATGCTTCTGGATTTAAAGAGATCAATCATGCGGGTAATCATGGATGTAACTTCACGTAGCTCCCCTTCTCCAATAAGACTTGTGAGCGGATCGACAACAACAGCCTTTGGTTTGAAACTATCAACCAGCTTATAAACATTCAATAAATGCATCTCCAAACCAAGAAAGGAAGGTCTAAGAGCCACAATCTTTAATAGTCCTTTTTCCACCCAAGGCGCTAAATCAATACCGATAGAAAGAAGGTTTTGAATGAGTTGCCCTGATGATTCTTCGTAAGAGAAGAAAAGACATCGTTCGCCACGTTTACAACTCTCCAATGCAAATGCCCCCGCAAAACTTGTTTTTCCGCTGCCTGCTGTGCCCGAAGCCAGTATGGTGCTGCCCCTAGTGTAACCTTTACGGCTCTTGAATAATTTGTCTAACGATGGAATGCCTGTAGAAACCTTCTTGTGTGTGCCCGGTTGTTCAAGTCCAGTTGACGTGATAGGAATTACTGAAAGTCCTTCATTAGAGATGACGAATGGATATTCGCTTGTTCCATGACTCGACCCCCGATACTTAATAACACGAATTCTACGAGTTGCCATTTGGTCCCTTACTCTGTTATCCAGAAGAATGATGCAGTCGGAGATATACTCCTCCAGGCCATGACGTGTATATGTATCGTTTTGTCCCGTCTCGCCTGTAACAATTGCTGTAACTTTTTTTTCTTTAAGCCATCGGAAAAGTCTTTTTATCTCTAAGCGAAGAATGCCAATATCTGTAATGCCTGCAAAAAGAGATTCAAGAGAATCTAAAACAACACGTTTGGCGCCAATAGAATCAATGGCTTCTTCCAAACGAACGAATATTCCTTCCAAATTAAAGTCAGTCTCCTGAATGTCTTTGCGGTCTAAAATAACATGTTCGAGCACAATTTTTTTCCGTGAAACAAGCGCTGGCAAATCCATATTGAGAGAAGCCACGTCTTTATAAAGTTCATCTTCCGTCTCTTCAAATGACATGAGAACTCCCGGCTCGTTATAATCGGTTGCACCTTTGATTAGAAAATCAATCCCAAAAAGCGTTTTTCCGGAGCCGGCATTTCCTGAAACTAAAGTGGTTCCATTTTGCGGTAACCCGCCTTCGGTAATTTCGTCAAAACCTTTGATGCCAGTAGGGCATTTGAGTAATTTATTACGATTAGTAGTGCTTTTTTTCTTGGTATTTTTTATCATTATGATAGTCCTTTGTTATTTTATTAAGATGGAATTTCTCATAGATTTTTTTCAATCTAAATCTACTAAACTATTCATACTGTCGATTTTGCTGGTTTGTCCATTGTTTGTAGATCGATTAATATTTCCTCTATCGTCACAGCATGAGCGGTTTCATTGTTTAATATATGCTTGTCAGAATAAAGTTAGCACTGTCCCCAAGCATGAGGGATGAATGAAGTTTTTAAATGAAGGGATTACTTGCACACACTTTATTAAAAGCACAAAACTCTTTATTGTTATGTCGTGTCAAGTTGCAAAAATAAAAAGTGCTTACAAATGCGTTAGCATTTACAAGCATTTTTTATCTTTTGCAGAAAATAAAAAACTGCACTCGCTGCAAGAGTGGCTGCAATTACAAAATTTAATTATGCAGCTACGGCAAGCATAGCTTTACATTCTGCTGCACATTTGCGACAAGCATCTGCACATACTTTCATGTCAGAATGTTTTTCACACTCAGTTGCACAACCATTACAAGCGGCTTCACATTTTTTGCAAAGAGCATCCAGGTTTGCACCTGTTTTACTAGCAGCAACTAACTCGTTGCAAGCATCTTTACAAGCAATGCAAAGTTTTACAGAAACTTCCATTCCTGCCTTTCCTTTGTTTTCAGTAGAGCAGGTTTCACATTCGTCAGCACATGTTTCGCAAGCTGCAATGCAGCTTTCCATTTTATCGTTTTCCATTTTATTATTGAATTTAAATTTTCTTCAGAAACACTGTTGCCTGTTCTTCAGTTTCGCTGTTGCTCGATTTAATACAATTCTTTTTAAATAGTTTGAATAAACTGCTTATTTAGAAAAATCTTTTTTAAGGATTGCTTTATGCTCCTGATAATTTTTCTTTGTTATTGGTCCAGCAGCAAAATACCTCTGCAAAATGTCAAGTGGAGAATTTTTTTTTTCTCTGTCCAGAAATGGCGTAAGGCGTTGCAAAAATCCAGAATAAAAGAATTACCCCAACGAACCACCAAATTAGATGCATTCCACCGAAGTGATAACCCTCATACATATACATAATTTTACTTTTTAATTAATTATTTTTTATTTGATTGTTGAAAATGAGAATACCGACAATGATAAGGGCTTTACTTATCGCCATCTATCTCGAAACTTATTTTACAATTTAAACGCCAGTGAGTTATCTTTCCTTTTTTATCTACTTCGGCATTAAAATCTTTGATATACACCGAACGGATGTTACGGATAGATTTTGATGCTTCGGTAACTGCATTTTGAGCTGCATCTTCCCAGCTTTTTTTTGATTCGGCTAATAGCTCGATTACTTTTATGAGTGCCATATTGGGTTTTGTTTTTTAAAATTGCTAGTAAATAATTATTGGGTCAAGGTACTGCTATGAATCAGGGGGGTGTTACATAACTTTGGAAAAAAACTACATGATTCACACATTAGGGATTATGTGCAGTATGAAAGCTTGGTGAAATCCTTAAGCAAGAATTTGAACAGAATCCTCACTGATACAATTTTTCTCTTCCTCATATTTATTACCGTGGCTTTTTATTCTCTTTCCACACTTTACTATCTCATACCATATAACAGATACAAAACCTGCTCCGATACAAATCAATAATTGAGAGATGTTCAGCGATTCAAATTGGAAGAAGGTGGCTAATGGCTTTACAAAAAGCAGTAGTGCAGTAATAACAATGGTGATGCCGATAATGATCAAAACCATATTGTTCTTGGAATGTCTTCAAATTTCTCAGCACTTGCTGTGTGGAGTAAATAAACTTTTAATGAAAAAATAATTGCCTTGCAGGATGCTCAACTGCCTCTACGTTTTATATACCGGTATCTCATTAAAATCCTGGGCATCTTTTTCTTCCAGTAAAAAATCTTTCACCGCCATCAGCATGGCTTTGTTAGAAGTAAAAAGCTCGCGGTTAAAGTTAATGGCTATGGTTATATCAATATCCTCGATGGCAGCATGTTGCGCCTCTTTGTAAAAATTATTCAGGGCGGAACTATAGTTGTCCTGAATGCTTTCAAAAATCTGCTGCAATTCTTCGAAGCCTGCCTTTTTCTCCTGCATCATAAGCACATTCAATTGGCGGTATAAATTTTCTGTTTCCTTTTGGTGGTGCGTAAAAAAATCGAACTTGATATCTTTTGACGAACGCTTCAGATTGGTGATATTGCTTGCGATATCCTGAATGCCTTTTGCCGAATACATGGTACTGCGCACCGAAGAAATCAATTGGCTTAGCTGCGAGTCACGGTCGTCCTGCAATTTGGTTCTCAGTTCCAAATAAAAAGCCTGCAATTCGCCTTGCAGTTGTTTCAGAAACTCATATTTTTCTTCCGGAGTTTTTGAAAAGAATTTTCTGCTGTCATTGATGATCTTAAAAACGGAATGCTCCTGCATCGCCTTTGTATCCAACTCAAATTGCCCCAGATTTAAAAGCATGGAGTTATGGATAAAGTATTCGGTTTCTCTGCGAAATAAATCAAGCGCAGTTTCTGGTTCTGCTACATTAGCGTGACCGATAAAGGCAGCAGCCGAGGCATCAGTATCCTTAAAGAATTTTTCGAGAAGCTTTGCGAACGGATTGAGTAGGGGAAGAAAAATTAAAATCATGAGAACATTAATCAGCGTTGAATAGGTAACCAATCCGATAAGCGGGTCGCTGATTTTGAAAACATCTGTTATGAGTAGCAGAATGGGTTTCAATAAAGCGAAAGCAATGGCTGTAAGTGAAATATTGAAAAACAAATTGCCGAGCGCCACCCTTTTTTTAGAAGCGCTTCCGCCTATGGAACTCACCAATATTTTAATGGTAGTGCCCGTTTCTGAGCCCAGCACGATAGCGGCTGCTGCCGGAAAACCGAAAGCGCCTGCGTGGAGTGCGCTGAGGGTCAGCGCCATTGTTACCGAGCTTGATTGCACCAGCAGGGTGATGATAAACCCGATGAGCAGAAAAACCGCCAGCGACATTTCGGCATACTGCGCAAAGTCAAACTGCTTTACCTGCGCTTCCATAGCGGTTTTCATAAACGACAAGCCAATGAACAGCAGTCCGAAACCGAACAGAAAATAGGCGATATATTTAATGGTTTTGCGGTTGCCGAAAAAGATAAGCAGTATTCCGGCAATGAACACGGTAGGGTATGCCGCTACTTCTATATTTACTTTAAACCCCAGTGTGGCTACCACCCAGCTATCGAGCGTAGTGCCCAGGTTGGCACCAAGTATAATGGCCATCGCATTTTTCATGGTAAATACGCCTGCTCCCACAAACGCCAGCACCATCAGCGAAACCATCGAGCTGCTTTGAAGCACGGCTGTAACTATCGCCCCGCCCGCTACCGCGCCTATTCTGTTTTTGGTAATCCGCTGAAGAAAGAGTTTGAAATTTCGTCCCGAAAGATTTTTCAGCGATTCCTCCAGCAGGTACATGGCAAAAAGGAATAAACCTATACCGGCAAGAAGTTTAAAGATGCTTATCAGAATTTCCATGACTATTTAAACCAGCTTTTTATTTTTTTAATAAAACCGGGTTCTGCTTTTTTAGTTTCTATTTCGCCTATCAGAAAACCGAATAACGTCATACTGCGCCTTGGTTCGTGGCTCACCAACCATTCGCTATGGTAAAAAACCTCAGACTAAGTAAGTCATAATTTGTATAATATTAAGTTCTTTATTCAACATCAAATATGCTGCATAATTTTTATTGAACAATTTAATTCATATTTAAAACTAATTAAAATTTGTTGCAATTGTTTTGAGCGAAAGGTTCGTGAGCCACGAACCGGGGCGAAGATTAAAAGCTTTAACCTGTAAACTATTTTTAGGACGAGTCACTTCCAATTAATTGAATAAAAAAATCCCGTCCGGCATTAAACCGAACGGGATTTTATATTAAGATAACAATTGCTTATTCAGCTTTTGGCTCTTCAGTAGATGAAGTTGCATCAGATGCATCATTTTTCATCTTAGCCTTTAAGCCGGCCAAAACACCAAGGTCGCCTAAAGTAGATTTTTCTACTTTGCTCTGTAATGTTTTAACTGCTTTTTTAGTTACTTCAGCATCGGCTTTCTTCTCTTTAATAACCGCTTGTTTTTCTTCTTCAATCACCTGCTCCCATAAACGGGCATGGCTTAAAACAATGCGCTTATCATTACGGTCAAATTCAATCACCATAAATTTGGCAATCTCATCAACACCTACCGATTTACCATCTTCCTTAGCTAAATGACGTATCGGAGCAAAGCCTTCCAATCCATAGTAATACAAGAATTATTTCAACAACTGATACACTATCAAACTAAACAAGTAAGCCAGCCCCGTCATATAAACCAATTGAAAATATATTGTTGAACATTATGAACTAAAGCCGAACATTGAACGTCGAGCCAGATCCGCTGCTGATGCATATACATAGCTGATTTTTACTTGTTCAGCCCTGCTTTTGTAAAGCATGCTATTGTTGTAGCAGTTTTTCTCCCTTCTTCTATGTTTTGATTGATTTATTATGTTGTCTATGTGAAATAAAAATTAGAATAATCATAATAGCGATTGACACTAAAGAAGAAGGTAAGGTGCCAAGCTCCATGCCACCCTTTGATAAAGGCTTTGTCAAGAAGTCGCCAAAGGTTGCTCCGAATGGTCTGGTAAAAATAAATGCTATCCAAAACAAAAGAACATGATTGATTTTTGTGTAATAATGAAGCAAGACAACTATTAAAATTATTGCTCCTGTTATTAATGCCCCGTGTAAGTAACTTAACCCCAAATTGTCACTTAAAAAGTCACCAAATGCTGTCCCTAAGCTATTTGAGAAAAGTATAGCTACCCAATAGTAAATTTCCTTTGGTCGTTCAGTTATAGGATATACCTCAAGATTTTTGTAGCGACTGTTCCACAAGCACAACGTTAAAAGCAAACAGCTAATAAGTATTAAACTTCCCCAGGCATAACCCAAATGCAAGGTTCTGTCTATATAGTCTGAAATTTCTGTACCTAATGTAGTTGTTCCAACTATTACCAACCAATAAATTACAGGCACATATTTTTTTACAGAAAGTTGTGCAAACAAAACCACTGCAAAAAACAAAAGTGTAATTCCTATTCCTATAGTATAGCCCAAGTTAAGGGTCATCGAAATAAAATCGCCCAAAGTTTCACCAAGGGTTGTGGCTACAATTTTCATCAGCCAAAAGATCAAGGTGATTTTGGCAACTTTATTTAAAATTTCCATTTTTTTCAAATTATTGCTTACAAACAACCATCCCGGCGTCATTGAAGATAACTTCTTTGGCGGTTTTGTTTATTTGAATTCAGCAGTTCGCTCAATCATTTCTCTAACTTCTTCTCTATGCGTTTCAAAATTTCTAATTGTGTAGCCTGACTGTCAAACAAAACTTTGATTTGTTCTTCTAAAAGCAAATCCATTTTTTGATGTAAACTTCTAACTTCTAATTCTGCTTTAAGATTAATGAGGTAATCGTTTTCACTTCGTTTTCTGTCTTTTTCTTCTTTCCGGTTTTGGCTCATCATTATTATTGGGGCTTGTAAAGCTGCAATTGCTGATAAAACCAAATTCATTAAAATAAAAGGGTAAGGGTCAAATTCATCTCTGCGTGGTGAGAGTGTATTGAACAAAATCCAAACAGAGAGAATAAGTGAAAAAGAAATAATAAACTTCCAGCTACCTCCGAAAGTTGCAACTTTATCGGAAATGCTTTGCCCTCGGGTTAAAACTTCTTTAGGCTGATGCAAAAGATTTTCAGCAATCAGCTTTTCCTCGGCAATGGCTTGCTGAACTATTTGTTTAAGTTTAATAAGTTGTTCGTCTCCGGATTTAAGAAGGTCTTGTGTATTTATATCCATTTACTTTTATTTTAATGTTAAGAACTAATCAATTTTGCAATTCCAAATGCCGCACTTGCTGCGATAGCCCCAATGATAGCTACTTTTATGGCTCCCTTAAAAATAGGTTGCCCTGTAAATTTGCTTTTAAATCCTCCAAAAATTAATAAGCATATAATGGTAATGATGGCTGATATTTTTAGTCCTTCATGTGGATGGAAAGTAAAAAAGTAGGGAACTAAAGGAATAAAGCCACCGATTACATAAGAAAGCCCAATGTTCAATGCACTCTTAGTGGCTCTTTTAGGGTCTGGTTCTTCCAAAGCCAATTCATATTTCATCATAAATTTTACCCATTTGTCTTTGTCTTTGGCTAACTCATCAGCCAACAAATTTTGGGAAGCTTCACTAAAACCATATTCTGCAAATAATTCTTTCACTTCTTCTTTTTCCTTTTCTGGTATCTGTTCTACTTCCGCATATTCTTTAGCTAATTCCGATTTATAATGGTCAGTTTCTGTTTGTCCTGCCAAATATCCACCTAAACCCATTGCAATACTGCCTGCAATAATTTCTGCCAAGCCTGCTGTAATCACTATGTGGTTGTCGGCTACTGCACCACTCAACCCGGCTGCTAAAGCAAAAGGAACAGTTAGTCCATCTGACATACCAATTACAACATCTTTAATAAGGTCGGAAGATGAAAAATGTTTTTCCTGATGAGATATTGTAATCATCATTTAGAAAGTTAGTTTATATAGTTTGAGCTTATGAGTATTATAATTACTAGAATTCCAATAAGTGCAATTAGGAATAAATAGTCGGCAATTTTTTCCAGCTTTACTTCTTTATTTGGGTTCGAAGTTTTGATGGAAAGAAATGAAAAAATGCAGGAAAATGTAAGTAGTACTGCAACTGCAGACGTAAATTCATCAGTAAGGTGCTTTTCTGTAAGATTGGCAATATGCAAAGAAGTAATTACAAACAGGCAAAAACCTAAAAGATTTGCCGAAGTAGTTAGAATGTGTGGGGAAGTATTGTTTGCCATTTCTCAAAAGTTAGTTTTGTGTTTTGTTCGTTACCTCACCATAGAATTGCTATAAACTTATTAATAAACGCATCCCCTAAAATTACCTACAACTCTTAAATATACTCAACTCCTTGTATAAAAAAGGCCCGCACACTCCATCCATAGTTATACAAGAATTATTTCAACAACTGATACACTATCAAACTAAACAAGTAAGCCAGCCCCGTCATATAAACCAATTGAATAATTGGCCATTTCCAGCTTTTGGTTTCCCGTTTTACAACAGCGAGTGTGCTCATGCATTGCATGGCAAGGAGATAAAAGATCATAAGCGATACACCGGTAGCCAGTGTATAAACTTTGCTGCCATCGGGTTTCACAGCGGCATGCATTTTCTGCCGCAGGGTTTGTTCATCGGCGCCATCACTGTCAACAGAATACAGCGTGGCCATGGTTCCTACAAATACTTCACGTGCAGCAAAAGAGGTAATGAGTGCAATACCAATCTTCCAGTCGTAACCCAGTGGAGCAATCACGGGCTCAATATATTTTCCCATCTGCCCTGCAAAAGAGTTTTGCAACAGGGCGGTTTGTTTTTCTTTTTCGAACAATGTTTTTTGCTGCGGATTGGTGGCCATCAAATGTTCATACTTTGTTGTTACCGCCTGCATCCTTTCTTTCGGTCCGTAGGAACTCAATACCCATAATAATAAACTGATGACCATGATCACCTTTCCTGCATCAAACACAAAGATCTTCGCCTTCTCAATCATGGTAAACAATACATTCTTATAACGTGGATGACGATACAAAGGCAACTCCAGGATAAAAAAGCTTTTTTCTTTGATGTTGATGAAGCGCTTGGCCACGTACGAAACAACCAATGCAATCACTACGCTGAATACATACAACCCCATCATCACCAAACCCTGTAAACTTAAAACCCCCAATACATAATTACCTGGAATAACCAATGCAATTAAAATGGTGTATACAGGCAACCTTGCACTGCAACTCATCAATGGTGTTACAAGTATGGTGAGCAAACGCTCTTTCTGGTTTTCAATATTCCGCACACTCATGATAGCGGGCACAGCACAGGCAAAGCCACTGATCATGGGCATCACACTTTTTCCATTCAAACCTACCTTGCGCATGATCTTATCGGTTAAAAAACCAATACGTGCCATATAACCCGTTTCTTCAAGGATGGTAATCAACCCGAACAGGATCATGATCTGCGGTACAAAAACAAAAATGCCGCTGAGCCCAGCCAATACACCATTTAAAAAAAGATCGGTGAACCAGCCTGCCGGCAACCAACTGCTGAACCAGGTTTCGGCTTTCAGGAAAAACAGTTCAATCATATCCATGGGATACTGTGCTATCCAGAACACACTTTGAAACAACAGGAATAACACAAACAATAAAATGGCATAACCCCAAACCCTGTGCAGTAAAACACGATCTAATTTTTCAGCGATCATCTGTTTTTTTACAGGCGATTCTTCAGTAATGGCTACCTGTACAATCTGTTTGATGCGTTGGTAACGCTGCATGATCTCTTCGGCCTGGATGCGTGTATGCTGAACTTTATTTTTTTGTTCAATGGTTTCGATGTTGTGCTGCATCTCACGGTTATGATCAAACGACTCATGATTGATGAGATGATGAATAGCTGCATAGTCGCTCAACCGGGGTAATAATTCCTTTACTTCTGTAACCGCTGCAGCAGCTAAATTTTTGTTGGGAATAAAATCAAAAACCGGAGGACGGTAACGTTGGTTGGCCGTTTCTTCCACCGTTTTTTTCAACAGCTCGATGCCTTTATTTCTCCTGGGGTTAACAGCAACAACAGGAACACCTAATTCACGTTCCAATGTTTTGAGATCAATGATGATGTCTTTTTTGCGGGCTACATCCATCATGGTGAGCGCAAGTACCACGGGCACTTTCAGATCGATGATCTGTGATACAAACAACAGGGTACGTTTCAGGGTACTGGCATCGGCGACCACAATCACTACATCTGTTTTTACTTCCGGATCCTGGTTCATGAGCACTTTATAACTCACCCATTCATCCGTACGGCGTGGATATAAACTATAACTGCCAGGTAAATCAATCAGCTCAGCAGTAAGCGTTTCGGATATCTTGCAGGAACCGGTTTTTTTATCAACCGTTACTCCCGGAAAATTTCCCACTTTTTGATTCAGGCCCGTAAGAGTATTGAACAGAGATGTTTTTCCGCTGTTGGGATTTCCTACTAAGGCAATATGAATTTTGTTTGTGGCCATGAAACAAGTGCAAATGTAGGTTCAAAACAAATGGGCGATTTACGAAGTTCGGAAAGAAAAGAAGGGCATAGTTTGCCACGGGGCAGGGAAAACAAAGAAACAAGTAAAGAGCTGCTGAAACACAGAGGCACAGAGATACATGAAGAAGAATTAATATAAATGTTTGTTACTAAGACAGGGGTTACCGGAAAAGAAAGACAGGGTTGATGGCACACAGCACACAGGGGAAAAGAAAATATAAAACAAACTCCGTGTTCTCTGTGCCTCTGTATGCTATATTTCTTAACCCAAAAACCTATTTGTGAAATTTCGTGTAATTCGTGATACTCAGTAATGATTCAAACCCCGCTTGTAATTATCTTTGACAGTCTAATAACCTTCCTGAATTATGAAGCAGTTTTTTTCCGCTCTCTTATTGATCCTGTTAACCATCAGCACCAACGCACAAAAGTTAAGTAAGCCCGACAAAATAAGTTTAGCCAACATCCAGACCCATGTCAGTTTTCTTGCCGATGATAAACTGGAAGGAAGAAGAACAGGTACCAAAGGAGAAGAGCTCGCTTATCAATACATCCAACAACAATTTGCAAAAAACGGGCTTACCCCTCAAGGCGATAATGGAACATTTCTTCAACAATTTGAAGTAAATGAAGGCCGGCAAATTTTAAACAGCACTTTTTTTATCATTGACGGAGAACATTTAAAACTTGAGAAAGATTTTTTTCCATTCAGCTGGAGTATTGACGGTGGAGCAGAAGCAGTTGCCTCTCCAACATTGCATGAAACCGGCGGTCCCTGGTTCTGGGATTTGAAAGAGCTGTTGATGGAGAATGAAAACAATCTGCATTTTGATTTGATCAACGCTATCCGCAGCAAAGAAAAAGATGCTGCACAAAAAGGAGCAACGGCATTAATCATCTTTAACAGCAGCAATAAAGAAACGGGGTTGAAGTATGATGGAAAAGATCGCTCAGCAACTTCTACCATTCCTGTGATAATTCTTCAGAAACGGATTGCCGATAAAATTGCCAAAGACCCTGCTGAGATGATGGACATTAAATTTAAAACAGTGCAGGGCGAGAAGATCCGTAAAGGACATAATGTGGTTGGTTATATAAATAACGGTGCGGCATCAACGATTATCCTCGGCGCACACTTTGATCATTTAGGCTATGGCGAAGACAATAATTCCAGAAATACCGGAACGGCAGCCATTCATAATGGCGCTGATGATAATGCAAGCGGCACTGCTGCATTGCTTGAGCTGAGCCGGTTATTAGTAAAAGACGGAAGCAAGAACAGTAACTATCTCTTAATTGCTTTTAGTGGAGAAGAACTCGGATTGTATGGCTCTAAACATTTTACCGATCATCCAACCGTATTATTAACACAGGTGAATTATATGATCAACATGGATATGGTTGGAAGATATAATGATTCTTCCAAAACCATTACCATTGGGGGTGTTGGCACTTCGCCAACATGGGCAACTCTGATCACAGAAAAAAAACCAGCGTTTACGATTAAGATTGACAGCAGCGGAACTGGTCCAAGCGATCACACTTCTTTTTACAGAAAAAATATTCCGGTGTTATTTTTCTTTACAGGACTACATACAGATTATCATAAACCCAGCGATGATTTTAACAAGATCAATTATGAAGGTGAAGTAATGATTGTAAAATACATTACCCGTTTAATTAACAGGAGCAGCAAGGAAACAAAACTTGCTTTCACTAAAACCAGGGAACAGCAAACAGGCACATCAGCCAGGTTTACAGTGAGCATGGGCATTATGCCCGATTATACGTTTAGTGGTAACGGCGTAAAAGTAGATGGTGTAAGTGAAGGCCGTGCTGCACAAAAAGCTGGTTTAAAAGCTGGTGATGTGGTCATAAAATTGGGAGAATTTGTTGTAAGCTCTGTTGAAAGTTATATGCAGATATTGAGTAAATTTAAAAAAGGCGATGCAACTAAAGTGAAAGTGAAAAGAGGAAATGATGAGATGGAGTTTGATATAGTATTTTAATTTGTTTAACTTTAAGTATGAGTACAACTTACCTGGTAAAGGTTAAAAACAAAAAGAAGATTGCTTTTACTGAAGCCCTGCTCGGCTCTTTCGATTTCCTTGAAGTAAAAAAAGAAAAACCTGCAGGCTCAAAAAAAAATACAGCGAGTAAAACCCGAGAGACAGAAATGGTAAAAGCATTTATAGATATTAAGAAATCCCTGGAAGGGAAAAAGAACCTGAAAAAAGCAGAAGATTTTCTGAAAGAACTTTAAACTATGCAATCCTTTACTGTAGAAACGACTCCGTTGTTTCAAAAAGAGGCCAAATCCCTGGTAAAAAAGTATCCATCTTTTAAATCAGACTTACAGACAATCATCGATTCATTAAAGGAGGAACCCAAACAAGGAACTTCATTGGGAAGAGATTGCTATAAGATACGTATAAAAATTTCTTCTAAAACAAAAGGAAAAAGCGGAGGTGCAAGATTGATTACTTGCGTAAAAATAGTTAAACAGAAAGTTTATCTTGTTACAGTTTATGATAAATCAAGCAGAGAAAGTATAACAGCCTCTTTTTTGCAAAAAATTATTCAGCAAGCTGGATTAGAATAAGATGAAATTGAAAATTGACAATGAATTATTAGCAGAAGAGTTTTTTGAAAACACATTTTTGCTTGGTATCATGGCATCTACAGGAAGCCACCAGTTTGTTTGGCAGATAAACCAAAGCATGCGGTTCGACTTTCGCATCAACAATGATATTGAAATTCAACTCAGCAAAAAAAAACGGCAGTATTTCTTTTCGGTATTTGAATACAAAGAACCAAATCAAACGCTTGAATATTTTTTATACCAAAACCGGTTTGATGGTGAATATTTACTGCCGGAATTGAAACATCTTGATTATCTCTTATTAACTAAAGGCGACTTGCCGGGTAAAGAAGAAGAAAAAGAATTCATTGCAGGCATCAGAAATATACAGGGCGTTCAGTTGGTGATAGAATTATCCAATGAAAAAATTAAACATAAGCAGCACCTGATACTTTGAGGAAAGAGGTAGGAAGGTTGAGAAAATTATAAAGTGCTTATAGCAGCAATGCCCGGCTAACGATTATTAATCTTCAAACTATTTTCACATGTGGACAGAAACAAACAACACACTCTATCAAAAATTTGAGTTCAGCAATTTTTCTGAAGCGTTCGCATTTATGACCCGTGTGGCCCTTGAAGCAGAAAAGATGAATCATCATCCGTTATGGACCAATGTATATAACAAAGTAGAGATCTGGCTCAGCACACATGATGCAGGCGATATTGTTACCGAGAAAGATAAAAAGCTTGCCGAACGAATCGACAAGCTTTTAAAATCCGCCTGACGAGATCGCCCGACGGAACATCAGGAAACTTATTTAATGAACTGAAACCATTGTTGAAACAGCGGCCCCAGCACAGGAACAGGTTTTTCTTCTCCTTGTGTAGCCGCAATTAAGCCCAGTATCCATAAAACAAAAAGCCCGACGGACAGAATCATATAGATCCAGTACCAGCCGGAAAAACTAAAGATCAACATCCAGTTTAAAATCCATAAGGCAGTGCTGATAATCAAAAGGCCGAACGATTGGCGTAAATGAAAGACAACCAGCGATGGCTTTGGCGGAGTGTTGTTGCTTGATATCAGTGCTATGATCCAGCCTATCCACCAGAGATAACTTACCCATGCAGTAGTTTTTGCGTCCATATAAAAGTTGGTTTAAAGTGAAAGAACAACTCTAATATAGCGATAGCATCCTTCTTTTGCAAGTCATTAAACCAATACCTGTATTAGTTTTTCTGCTTTGGGTATAAGTTTTCCGATAGGGTTTGTGCAGGCAGCTAAGTTCTGTTCTTGTAATAAGTTCTGTACCTCAGAAAGACGCTCTTCTTTTACGGCAATCAATAAACCACCATTGGTTTGCGGATCGGGTAACAGATTAAAAGCTTCCATTACATTTACGCCTGTTCCAAAAGCAACTTTACTGCTGTAACTATTCCAGTTGCGGTAAGTTGCGTCGGGTACAATTCTTTGTGCGAGGTATTCTTTAGCAGGTTCAAGAAAAGGGATCTTGCTGTAATATAACTCTGCTGATACATTACTTCCTTCAGCCATTTCAATCAAATGGCCAAGCAAACCAAAACCTGTAACATCGGTCATAGCTGTAACTGCTTCCAGTTTCCCCAAGGCTTCACCAATTTTATTGAGTTGAATCATTTGTGCAGCTGCCAGTCCTTTATGTTCTTCTTTCAATACATTTCTTTTTTCTGCTGTGCTTAAAATGCCCACACCAATTGGTTTGGTGAGCAATAACAAATCGCCTGCATGGGCGGTATTGTTTTGTTTGAGATGAGCAGTGTTAATGATACCGTTAACGGCTAATCCAAAAAATGGTTCGGGCGAATCAATGCTATGTCCGCCTGCCAAAGTAATACCGGCTTCTTTACAAATACTTCTTGCTCCCTCTAATACCTGTTGTGCAAGAGAAGCAGGAAGTTTTTCTACCGGCCATCCTAACACTGCTATTGCAAGAATTGGTTTGCCGCCCATAGCATACACATCACTGATGGCGTTAGCTGAAGCTATACGACCAAAATCAAATGCATCATCAACAATGGGCGTAAAAAAATCTGTTGTGGAAATGAGTGCCATTCCGTTTCCGAGATCATAAACAGCTGCATCATCTTTACTACTGTTGCCAACGAGTAAATGTTTATCCGAAAAATTTGTTTGTGTTGATTGAAGAATTTGCTCCAGTACTGCCGGTGCAATTTTGCAACCGCAACCAGCGCCATGTGAAAATTGGGTAAGCCTGATGATTTCTGAACTCATGCGCAAATGTAACCAGCTTCTCTTTATTTTCTGCGCAATAGAATGGCCGCAGTTTTCTTTGTATCGGAACTGAAACGTATTTCGTATTTCTTTTTTCCTTCACGAATGATGAGCAGGCCCGTGTTGGGCGGAATGCTTCCCTGGTTTTCAGCAAACATGCTGATCAGCAGTCCATCTTTTGACACAGGTAGCAGAATAGTTTGTTTGATGGCTTTATCACTCAGCATTACGTTTTTTAAAAGCAAAGCATTGTTTGAAAAAACAGAAACACTGTCACCATCAAGCAGTCCATCATCATATAATTCAAGAACTACAGAATCTGTTTCAATATTGATTGTTTGAAGAATTTCTTTTTCTCTTGATGCAAGCCTGAGCGAATCAGTGTTAACGGCAGGAGCAGGTTTATCAGGGTCTGCAATTTGAATGTTATTTTTTTTCTCCAGTATTTTAATCAAGCCCGATTGAGATGGATCATTTTCTTTTTTCAAAAATGTTTTGCCTTGCTGTGGTGTCAGTTGAAAATCCCTTTTATTGGTTTGTTTCCATTCGCCTGTTGCTTCTGTGTTACCGGAGCTTAAAAAAAGAATATGGCTTTGCATCACACCTTCCGGAGTGGCCGGATTCTGATAGAGTGTTTTCTTTTCGGTTACAACCATGTATCCGTCAAAGAGCATTCCCATTACTTCGCATACAGCATAAAAATCTTCTGTAGCAATGGTAGAATAAGAATAACCGCTGATACTATCGCCATTTTGAAAAAGTAACAATTCGAATTTATAAGGCAACTCCTGTTGCAGGATATTGCTGCTCGTAAACCGTCCACGCCAGAGCCCGGCAATGTTTTGTGCCGATGATGCCACTGCACTCAACAATAAAACAATTGAAAAAAACCATTTCATATTACAAAGAAAAGATTTCAACTGCTATCTTTCTGTTATTGTTTTCGTCGTAATAAAATAGAGGAGCTTTTGTTGAGCGTAGAACTGAAGTTGATCTGGTACCGTTCGTTGTTGTTATAGATCACCAGTAAACCGGTGTTTGGAGGAATTGATCCAAGGTTTTCTGCAAATAAGGTTAGTTGTAGAATTTCACCCCGTTTAATATAAATCGTTTGTTTATATGCCTGTGCCTTAAGCCCCACTTTTGCAACAACGAGTTCGTTGTTCACAAAAACACTTACTGTATCTCCGTCAATTTCTCCATTATCATACAACGTAATAATTACGCTGTCCTCGGTAATTTCAAGAGCCTGAATAATTTCCAATGCACGTTTAGTAAGAACAGGGTTGTTGATCACGGGCGGAGGCAATGCCTGAACAAGAGGCTTTCCTGTTGTAGAGGAATCTTTTTCCTGTGCAGCTTTATTGATCGCTATTAATGGTTTATCCGGAACAATGATGGTTGGTGTATTTGTTGAGCTGCCAGTTGTGTTGGTTGGTTTTTGTGTTGATGGTTTTGTTTGTGATTTAACAGGATTTATAGTTGGTTGTTGCTTTTGAATAGTTGGCTTACCGGTTGCAGGTTGCTTTGTTTGAGGTTTGTTTTGATTAACCGCAACTGTTTGGTTAGGATTTGTAGAAGATTTATTGATTTGCGTTTTTGGTTCTTTGTCTTTTACAACAACTGATGCAGAATCCGATGTTGTTGTAACGATTGGTTTGTTTACAACAGGTGCTGAAGCCTGCTTTTGTTTTGGTTGAGTATTTGCATCAGCAGGTTTGTTCGTCTGAGTTTTGGTTTCATTCCCAATCTTTGCAACAGTTTGTATGGAGTCTTTTGAAGTGTTGATGGTGGTTGATTGTTCAACCGGGTTTATTTTTACAGGTGCTGAAACAATAGCGGGTTGTGGTTTTTGGGGTTCTGTAAAAACCATCTCCTGGTCAAGCTTTTTATCTTCCAGCCGTTTGTACAATTGTGTTGCTAAATAATTGCGTTCTCTTGTAACGGAAATTTTTCCGGTGATGGGTAGAAACTTTTTTGTTCTTGAAGTGCTCCATTCGCCTGGCATAACAGAAACAGTGTCTTCGTCTTTCTGTATTTTAAAAAACATCACCGTCTTCACTCCTTTTGTCTTCTCTTCAAAATTGTTGGAAACAGTTTTCTCATCTTCAACAATCAGCATGCTGTCTGCAATACGGGCAGTGACCTTTACGAGGTTATAATACAATATATCATTCACAATAAAGAGGCGGTGACAGTAACCATACAACTTCCCGTCTTTTTCCTTGAGGGTTAATTCAAAGTCAACCGTATATTTTGGGCTGTCCACTTCCATCTTTCCTTTGTACACACCTGTAACCACCTGCGAATAAGAGTGGAAGGAAATTGCGCAAATGAAGAAGAGCAACAGGATGTTTTTCATGCTAAATAGGTTGTAATAAGTGGTTCATATTGGATTCGTGTACGGTTTTACAGGGAATCTTCTGTAATAACGCTTCCAGTCCTTCTCTATTATGCATGGCTTTTAAATAGCCTTTGTCGTAATAGGTGAGCAGAATGCGGAAACTGTCTTCTACCCTGTCTTCCAGTAAACCATTGATCGCTTCTTTCGTTTCAAGTCCACCCAACCTTTTTTTAATCCGGATAATTGCATTCACCAGTTTTTCTTTTTCAAATTTGCCATATTCTGCAACAATATGTTTGAGACGTTCATCAAAAGGAATGTCTAAAAAGAAGAGTGGTTTTTGGCGAATTTGTTTCCATAGAGTAATGGGGATGTTGATGTCGCCGATACGCTGACTTTCATCTTCCACCCAAATGGGTTTTTGTTGCCGGTCAAGAAAATATAATTCAACTGCTAAACTGTTTTCAAATAGTTCAGAGCTTGGTTGCCGGGGCATACCTATATTTCCAAAGGCAGAACCTTTATGATTGGCGAGTTTTTCTAAGTTGATAACGCATTCCTTTTTTTTCAGCAATGCTTCCAGTACATAGGTTTTACCACTTCCTGTATATCCGCCTAATACCTGGAAAGGATATTGTTTTTCAAATTGCTCCAACACCCATTTGCGGAATGCTTTATAACCACCAATGAGGGTGTACACTTTATAACCATATAGATCCAGCAGCCAGGCAACTCCTGCGCTTCTCATACCACCACGCCAGCAATGGAGCAAAACTGTTTTTGAGTTCTGAGTTTTGAGTTCATTATTTTCTATCAACTTAGAACTAATAACAAACAACTGCTCAAACTCCTCTACCATCTTTCTCATCTTCACTCCAAAAAAATCCAACCCAATTTTAATGGCCTGTTCCCTGCTTTGTTGTTTATACGCTGTACCAACAATCTTTCTTTCTTCATCACTGAATAATGGAAAACTAATAGCAGCAGGTATATGTGCATGCGTATATTCACCGGGGCTCCGAACATCCAAAACAGGAATTTTTTTTGCAAGCGTTAAAAACTCTTCAGTATGTATTTTTTGGATAGGCATGAATATTATTGCTTAAAATTATACCAAATGAATTTATAAAGTAGTCGATATTGTTCCGGTATTATTTACTACGATAAATGTCACCTAAATTGATTAGACTAATTAATATGTTTCGTTGATATTATTTATTTCGTCTTGCAACAGCAATGGTAATAATCCACAACAAAATAGAGATACTGAAGAAAAGTATCGTAACCTGTTTAAAAACGAGAAACATTTGCAGGTTGCTGCTGAAGAACCATGTATAACACATGATCAGGAAAGAAACTATACCAAGTATTCTGCAGATATTTCCAAAAAGGTAAAGTGTAGCCATAATAAAAAGTCCCGCCATGTGGCAGGACAGGTTATAATTCGTTTTCTTTGATCTGGATGTTTACAGTTTTTCCTTTCTTCTCGATTTTTAGTTTACTGCTATCGCCTGTTTTAATCTCAACCTTTCCATCCTTACCTTCTATTTTTATTCCATCTTTAGCGTTGATCTTAATATTTACCGAATCACCATCTTCGCCAGTTCCTTTAATAGAAATACCACCTTCACCAATCTTTACCTCACCTGAATCGCCTTTAATTTCAATCTTTGTTTCACTCTCTTCTTTTTCTTTATCTGTTTGTTGCGAATTGTTTTCGCAACTGTAAAGAAAAAGAAACATCAAAGCAAGGATTATGTTTTTCATATCAAACCTGTTATTACGTTTTTAAAACCTGGTTACCCGTTCATGCTAATCAGGAATTCATTATTATCTTTTGTTCCCCTCATGTTCTGCAACAAGGTATTCATCGCTTCTTCCGTATTCATATCGCTCATGTGTTTGCGTAATACCCACATTCTTTTAGCGGTGTCTTTATCTAATAACAGATCATCACGACGGGTGCTTGATCCTACAATATCAATGGCAGGGAATACACGCCTGTTGGCCAATTTACGATCAAGCGCCAGTTCCATATTACCGGTTCCTTTGAATTCTTCAAAGATCACCTCATCCATTTTGCTTCCTGTATCAACCAATGCAGTTGCAATGATGGTTAAGGAACCCCCGTTTTCAATTTTACGTGCTGCACCAAAAAATTGTTTTGGTTTTTGCATAGCGTTTGCTTCCACACCACCACTCAAAACTTTACCACTTGAAGGAGCAACTGTATTATGCGCTCTTGCCAAACGTGTAATTGAATCAAGTAATATCACAACATCATGACCACACTCAACCAAACGTTTTGCTTTCTGTAATGCGATGGTACTTACTTTCACATGTTTTTCAGCAGGCTCATCAAATGTGCTGGCAATTACTTCAGCTCTTACACTGCGTTCCATATCTGTTACCTCTTCGGGTCTTTCATCAACCAATACAATCATTAAATAACATTCAGGATGATTTTCAGCAATGGCATTGGCCAGTTCTTTCAACAACATTGTTTTACCCGTTTTTGGCTGGGCAACAATTAAACCACGCTGTCCCTTACCAATGGGTGTAAACAGGTCCATGATACGGGTGCTGTAATTATTAGAAGTAGTGCAAAGATTTAATTTTTCAAAAGGAAACAAGGGTGTAAGGTAATCAAATGGAACACGGTCACGCACTTCGTCGGGACGCTTACCATTGATGGTATCTACTTTTAATAAAGCAAAATATTTTTCACCTTCTTTTGGAGGACGAACTGCACCATAAACAGTATCGCCGGTTTTTAAACCAAATAATTTTATCTGTGAAGGAGAAACATAAATATCATCAGGGCTTGACAAATAGTTGTAATCGCTTGAGCGGAGGAAACCATAACCATCCGGCATCATTTCCAAAACGCCTTCTCCAAGAATCACACCATCAAACTCAATATTAAAAGCCTGGTCTCTGCGATTGGGATATTGCTTATTGGCTACCGGCCGATCTTGTTCCTGTGTTAAATTGTTTTCTGCTTCCTGGTTGCCTTCTTCAGCAACCTGTTCCTGCTCTGTTACTGGAGGACCAGCTACAAAATCATCATCGCCGGGAATGGTAAAGCCGGGAGGAATGATCACTTCCTCTTTCCCTGATTTTCTGATAGCAGGTTTTTTAATTGCGGCCACGGGTGCATCTTCTTTCTTTTTACGAAGTTTAGGAACCACTTCCGTATCGCCGCTTACAACAACAGCTTCTTCTGTACCCGAACCCGTAGTTGTTTTCACAATGCGTTTGCGTTTGCCCTTATCATCGGCACCATTCGTTTCACTTGCCATAACTGCTTGTTTATCGAGGATTTTGTAAATGAGTTGTTGCTTATCCATTTTTTTGGAGCCTGTAATCTTTAACTGCTCAGCAACGTCAAGCAGTTCGGGAACGAGCATGTCGTTCAGTTGTAAAATGTCGTACATATAAAGTTTAGTTCAATTAACACGGATTCGAAAAAACGTAAGGATTGTTTAAATCTGAAAAGAATGTGTTGAAAAATTATGGGACCGTGGAACGACTGAATTTGATGAGCTTATATGAAGATCGGATTTTGAAAATCAGTCGGAATCCAGTGCAATGTTACGCCAAATTTACAAAAAGCAAAAAAAAGATAATATTCTTTTAGCCGGATTGAATCTGAGGTATCCTTATTTGATTGGATAAATGAAAGATTGCTGATGATTGAGTAATTATCTTTGCCGCTCAAAAATCAGGGTATGTTTAACAAAAGGGTTAAGATTAAAGAGCTGCTGTGTTGGGAACCAACAGAACAGGAGGCTACCGTTATGGGTTGGGTACGCAGCTTCCGCAATAACCAGTTTGTTGCGTTAAACGATGGCAGTACCAATAATAACCTTCAGGTGGTGCTGGAACTGGGTAAGTTTGATGAAGATCAATTGAAACGCATTACTACTTCTGCTTCTTTGAAAGTTACGGGAATAGTTTTGTCATCAATGGGCAAGGGACAAAAGCTGGAACTGAAAGCAACAAGCATTGAAATCCTTGGCGATAGCGATGCAGAAAAGTACCCGCTTCAACCCAAAAAACACAGTCTTGAATTTTTAAGAGAGATTGCCCACCTGCGCTTTCGCACCAATACATTTGGCTCTGTTTTTCGTTTAAGGCATGCATTGGCGTTTGCTGTTCATCAATTCTATAATCAAAAAGGATTTGTGTATTTGCACACTCCCATTGTTACAGCCAGTGATGCAGAAGGCGCAGGTGAAATGTTTCGTGTTTCAACACTTCCTTTTGATAACCCACCCCGTAATGAAGACGGAACGATCAACTTCAAAGAAGATTTTTTTGGTAAGGCTACTAACTTAACTGTAAGTGGACAGTTGGAAGGAGAGCTTGGTGCCACAGCATTTGGGGAGATCTATACATTTGGTCCAACCTTTCGGGCAGAGAACTCCAACACAGCAAGACATCTCGCTGAGTTCTGGATGATTGAGCCTGAAATGGCTTTTTGCGACCTGGAAGACAATATGAACCTGGCTGAAGAGTTTATCAAGTATATCATCCGTTATGCCATGGAAAACAATAGAGAAGATCTGGAATTTCTTGCACAGCGTTTGGCTGATGAGGAAAAACAATTACCACAGGATAAGCGAAGTGAGTTGGGTTTAATTGAAAAACTGGAGTTTGTGTTGAACAATGAATTTGAACGCATTACTTACACCGAAGCCATAGATATTTTATTACAATCGCCAGCTTATAAAAAGAAAAAGTTTAAGTATGATGTGAAATGGGGAATTGATATGCAGAGTGAGCATGAGCGTTACCTGGTAGAAAAGCATTTTAAAAAACCGGTGATTGTTACGAACTATCCCAAAGACATCAAAGCGTTTTATATGCGCCAGAACGATGATGGAAAAACAGTTGCAGCCATGGATATTCTAGCACCTGGGATTGGAGAAATTGTTGGCGGCTCACAACGAGAAGAACGAATGGATAAATTAGAACAGCGGATGAAAGAGATGCATATACCTGCAGAAGATCTTTGGTGGTACCTTGATACAAGGCGCTTTGGCACAGTGCCACATGCGGGTTTTGGTCTTGGTTTTGAGCGGATGGTGTTGTTTGTTACCGGCATGGGCAATATAAGAGACGTCATTGCCTTTCCCCGAACACCCAAGAACTGCGAGTTTTAAGCAACAAGCAGCAAAAAAAGGCGTTTTAGTATCTTTAATAAAAACTCGACCATGCAAAAAACCTTGTTCATTTGTACTGCTGCCTTTATCATCTTATCTGCAGGTAATTGTAAAAAGAATAATGGGCCCGCTGTTGATAATGGCGATTATCAACCTTTGACTGTGGGAAGCGAGTGGAATTATACAACAACGGGAACTACGGGTTCGGGTCCGGTTAACAGTGTTTTTAAATTAACCGTAACGAATAAGGACACTGTATCAAGTGGAAAAACATACAAAGTCATCAGTAATTCTATTGGTCAAAATGAATATTATAATAAATCAGGTAGTGATTATTTCCGGATCTCTTTTTTTGCAGCCTTACCACAACCCGTTGAAGTGTTGTATCTGAAAGATAACTTAGCTTTAAACGGAACATGGTCTGAAGTTGAAACTGTAACGGTAATGGGATTTCCTGTAGCCGTTAATTTAAAGTTTGTTGTTGAAAAAAACAAGTTTGATACAACAATGGATGGAACAACCTACAAAGATGTGATCAAAATTAGATTAACACCTACTGTAACAGGGTTAACAATCACATCTGATATTACTTATTATTATGCCCGTAAAGTTGGGTTATTTTATAATAAAACAATTGCTGTAATTCCAGCTCCGGTGAGCATCAATGTAAACACTGTTACAAAACTCAATTCATCTGTAATTAAGTAACTAATTCTTTACTTCCGCTTTTTCAATCGTTTCTTTACGGATGATTTCTGTAATTTGCTGCTCCAGCCTGCGCATTCTTGAATAGAGTTTCAGAATCACAAAACAGAACAGTACAATGCAGATGTAAAAAACAAGATCGGCACCACGGCCCACTCCAAGCTTTTGTGCAATAAAATTTGTCCAGCCGGGAAACAGGATAAAAATCACCGCGCCTGCTGCAAGTATAAATAGCAGCAATACATCCGCAATCCTGTTTCGTAACCGTACAAAATAATAAAGTGCTGTAAAAAGAAAGGCGCTGATTAATATAATCTGTATGGCACTCATTCAAATAATTTATGTAAAAGTAAATCGAAAAAAATTCTGATGCTGTTCAGGGACGATTGCCCTTTTTGTTTTGAATACAGGGTATAATCAATTGTAACAGGCACTTCCTTAAAACGAAGTTTGTTTTTTTTCAGCAAGAATAAAACTTCCGATGCATGGGCCATCCTGTTTTCAGTCAATACTAAATGCTGTGCCGCATGTTTGTTCATGGCCCGGAGCCCATTATGCGCATCTGTTAACAGCAAGCCGGTGAACAGGAAGTTAAGAAAACGGGCGACTTGTAAAACCATGTTTCTCATAAATGAAATGTTCACTGGTTTAGGGTTCAACAGAAAACGGGAGCCCAGTGTAACATCACATTCATTGCTTACTATTGGTTGCAGAAGGGTTTCAATATCAGAGCCCCTATGTTGCCCGTCAGAATCGAAATGTACGATTATATCAGCTCCGCTCTGAAGAGCATAACTGTTGCCTGTTTGCAACGCTGCCCCCTGACCAAGATTAACCCGGTGTCTTAAAAAATGAACCGGCAAGCCGTTTAATAAGGTTGAGGCATCATTATCTGACCCATCGTCTACAACAACAACTGTATATCCTTTTTTTAATAAAGAGGTAACAGTGGGCCGAAGCATATCCTGCTCATTGTAAGCGGGAACAATTATATATATGTTTGCTTCGGGCATTAATAAAAGTAATGGTTTGAAATGAATGCTGCTGCTACTTTGATCTTGAATTCTTTTCAACAAGAATATAAAACATTTTGCAAAGGCTGCCCGTAAAAACTTCTTTTGCATGATTGCGCAAAAGAAAATCAGTCTCCTTCACACCCGGCAACTTTTTTGTAATGATGAGCAATTGTACCGGAGCCGAGGTTTTATATCCGCTATCTAACAGAAAATTTACCTTCTTAGTTATGCCATACTGCTTTCTGAAAGAGAAAAAAGCAAAGTAAGGCTCCGTGTATGAAACGATTACAGGCAGCGAATTTTTTTGCAGATCAATAATCGTTTGTTCAATTGCGGCCCTGTCTTTAATGTTTTGTATTTCATTTTTTGAAAGATTATTGGTACAAATATTATACATAAACTTACACCAGAGCGCAGCATTGCAGGTAAGCACCAATCCTAAAGCAAGTGCAATGATTTTTGAACGATGTATGTTTTGCTGCAGGATCTTAAGTAGCATCATTAAAAACAACAATGCTGGAATCATATAATACCGTGCTTCACCAACATAAGTCCATCCACCAAACTTTCCGCTTCTGCTGTTATAAATAAGTGATGCAGCAACCAATGTAAATATTACAGCCGTACTCACAGCAAAAAAAAGGAACTGCAATAAAATACCTCCATCGTTAGATATTTCATAAGAAGCCTTTTTGATTTTTCTGTAAGTATGAAGGAAATAACCTGTCAGCCATATATAGACTATAATGAAGAACAGAAGGTTTGTTACCAGGTAAGTCAGGTTAAACCAATCAAGAAAACTCTGTAACTTATTTTCTATATAGCTGCTGTTAACAACGGTTTTAATAAAAATTGGGTACATGTAAGCCAGGTTCGAAGGAAAAAATCCTTTTGGATCATTTGCATAAATTATACTGTTCGTAGAGTAGGAGAGGTACAGCAATTGCAACCCAAGAAAAAAACCAACCAGGAAAAAAGAAATAATCGCCTTTTTGAATAAGGCAGGGTTTTTCAAAACTTTCGCTGCCATCATCATGAAAAGCGGAAATACAAAAATGACCGGGTAATACTGATAACGAAAAGCAGCAGGTAAAAAGAAAATAAAGGAAGCAAGAATCGGGATCTTTTTATCTTGATCAGTTGAGTATAAAAACCTCATACATAGAAGAACGCTCCATAAACCAAAGACACAACCATATAAATCACTGATCCCTATTGACCTGAAAGGTTCGGGATTTGTTGCAAGGATCAACCATGCAATTATTTGAAAAAGCGGGGAGAGATCAAGAGCAGCAATAATTTTTTTTAATATAAACATCACAGTTATCATTCCAGTAAACAGGAGGACAAGGTCAGTTGCCACTACATTGTTTGTTATTGCCTTCACTCCAGCAACCAAAACTGCCGTAAGCGGCGGCCAGTATCGCATAGGATCATAATAGATAACTGAGAGGTCGTTCAAAAAGGTTCTGGGGAAAGCAAGACCATTACCGGCAATGAGGTTATCTGCTGCAATATGAATCAGTTCATAATCTGTGTCCTTCAACGGCTGGTAAATGATATACAGCAAACGGGAAAGCAAGGCAAACACAAAAAAGAGCCCAGTTGTTGTAAACAGCTTTTTGTTTTTTGTGCTTAGTATATCCATTCAAAAAAAATTAGTGTTTTAGTTTTTCCTTAAGAAATATTCTTTTATCCTGGTTGCAATATTTTCCTGCAGGCTTACATAAAACAAATTGATATCACCCGCATGGTAATTTTTTGTTCTCAATAAAGAAGCTCCGCGGAATTTGGGTTTATCGATCCACAAAACAGCATTTGAAATGGTTGCTCCATTTGTTTGTTTGTGTATTTTTTCAAAGTTGTAAAGAACGGCTCCCTTGTTTTGTTCTTTTGGTATAGATATGCTGTCTGCTTTCCAGCTCAACGGATTGATAACCCATGAAGGTTCTTTTTCTTTTACTACATAATTTGGTAAAAACCCTTTTCTGAAAGTTCGCCAACTTACAAAACATCCGGTTGAAGCGGAATCGGTACATGGTTGTAATGATTTAAAATAGCTTTTTGGTATAGCCAGTCCAATAATATAAGCGCAAACCAATTGGCTTAGGAGGGGCTTATTTTCAAAATATTCTTTTAATAACCTGCCACTATGAAATGTGCCCTGGCTATGAGCGGCGATGATAATCGGCCTGCCTTTATTATAATGGGTTAAATAAAAATCAAATGCTTTTTTGATATCTGTATATGCTAATTCCAGGGCTGCTGCAGATGCAATACTGTCCGTTGAATAAAAAGAGTAAATATGCGCCTGGCGATACCTTGGCGCAAAAACCCGGCAACTTTTATTAAATACACTTGCCTGGTACAAAATTGACGTAAAGTCTGTTTTTGCATTAATCTCTGCATCACCAATAGCCGCATTCCATTGTTTATCCTGCAATTCTTTTGCAGTAAAGGTAGTTGGGTGAAGAAAAAACACATCTACAGAGGAATCAACAGGAATGTTTTGCAAAGGTTTTGGAACACTATCCGACGGATCTTTTTTCCATGGGTGAGCCGCCCAGAAACGCAGATCACTGTAATCTGGAATTGTTTGTACTAAAGCATAAGTTTGTTGATATTCGCTTACATATGATTTATATACAGGCGAACAGGAAACAAAAAGAAAAGTGTAAATTGAACCAAGCTTTAAAAAGACTTTCTTTAAATCAATCAATTTTGTAATTTTTGCAGCCCAAACCTAAATGAAATCATCCAAATATTATTGACTTAAACACGATTGATATGACAATTCCATCAGTTGACCTAGCAGATTTCACTAGCGGGAATCCCGAATTAAAACAAAAATTTATAAATGAATTAGGTAAGGCGTACGAAGAAGTAGGCTTTGTAGCAGTTAAAAATCATGGTATTCCGGCAAATTTGATAGCTGATTTGTACAAATACGTACAGCAGTTTTTTTCACTACCCATTACCAAGAAAAGAGAGTATGAAATTCCCGAACTGGCAGGGCAACGAGGCTATACCTCTTTTGGTAAAGAACATGCCAAAGGCAGTGATGCACCAGATCTTAAGGAATTTTTTCAGTTCGGACAAAAAGCAGAAGGCGATGATTATGTGCCGGAAGAGTACCCTGAAAATGTACAGGTAGAGGAGATTTCTTCGTTTAACTCAACTTTTCAAAATGCTTATCGGGCATTTGAAGAATCAGGAAAAAAGTTACTTCAGGCAATTGCTTTATATCTTGGGTTAGATGAATTTTATTTTGATGATTGGGTGAATAACGGCAATTCCATTTTAAGGGCTATTCATTATCCTCCCATAACGAATGAGCCCAAGAGCGCTATCCGTGCTGAGCAGCATGAAGATATCAACCTGATCACACTGCTTGTTGGCGCTTCAGCTGACGGACTTCAGATTCTTACAAAGCAAGATGAATGGATTGGGGTAACATCACTTCCTGACCAGATAGTTGTAAATGTTGGCGATATGCTGCAAAGGCTTACGAATAACAAACTCCGGTCAACAACACACCGGGTTGTAAACCCCCCAAGAGAACTGTGGCATACCTCAAGGTTTTCTATTCCGTTTTTTTTACACCCTAAAGGGAACATGTCGCTGGAATGTTTAACCAGTTGCATTGATGAGCAAAATCCTAAACATTACCCGGATGCAACGGCTGGTGAATATCTTGACGAACGTTTAAGAGAAATAGGCTTAAAAAAATAAAATCAATTCATAAACCGAACATCATCTGAAGTTTATTCGCCATATCCCATTCTTAAAAGCTGTAATGCTTTATACGTTTACTGCTTTTGGAGGGCCTCAGGGTCACTTTGGAATGATGATGAAAACATTTGTAAAAAGCAGAAGAGATGTTAGCGAAGAAGAATTAACTGAGTTAATGTCTTTTTGCCAATTACTTCCCGGGGCCAGTTCTACACAAACAATTACATTAATTGGATACAAAAGAGGAGGATTTTTGCTGTCGGTCATTACTTTTCTAGTATGGATAACGCCTGCCTGCTTATTAATGGGAGGGCTTTCTTTTCTTGTTCATTATATTGATCGAAAAGCGTTGAACACAGACATTTTTAAATTTTTACAACCAATGGCGGTTGGGTTTCTAGTGTATGCAACCTGGAATGCATATAAGATTGCAATTATTAATTCAATTACCAGGGTCATAATGATTGGTGCAGCATTACTGGTCTATTTTTTTTTTAAAACCCCTTGGATATTCCCGATCATATTAATTTCTGCGGGTGTTGTTACAAATTTTAGCAATAAACGGATTCCGCAAAAAGAAATACCAAGAAAAAAAATTAAATGGACCAATATCTGGGTTTTTGTTTTTGTATTTATAGTTGCCGGATTTCTAAGTGAAACAGCACGTAAACAAAATTGGGAGAATAAACGTGCCTTTAATCTCTTTGAAAATTTTTATCGTTTTGGTAGTCTTGTATTTGGTGGCGGACAGGTACTTGTTCCTATGATGTATGAACAATTTGTGATCAGAGAAAAAACACAATACATGACCGGCGAAGAATTGCTGACAGGAGCAGGGTTCGTTCAGGGAATACCAGGCCCTGTTTTTTCACTTGCTTCTTATGCCGGAGGGATGGCTATGCGAAATGAGGGAAAGGGGAAACAAGCGCTGGGAGTGCTTATTGGGACAGTTGCTATATTTTTACCAAGCGCCTTGCTTGTTTTATTTTTTTATCCAATCTGGCATAACCTTAAAAAATATGCAGTTGTTTACAGATCACTCGAAGGCATTAATGCTGCAACGGTTGGATTAATGCTGGCTTCAGCGTTTTATTTAGCCAGAGATATTTCCATTCTTGAACTTGACACTATCAGCTATGTAAATATTCTTGTGATATTTTCAACAACAATATTATTAAGTATTACAAAAATACCCCCACCATTTATTGCAGTGGCTTGCTTGCTACTTGGATGGGTCTTTTAATTTGTAATAACCTGCATTTTCAATTTCATCATAAACTGAATCCGGAACAAGAAATCGAATAGATTTTCCTTTTTGTATTAACTCACGGATATGTGTAGCCGAAATTTCAAGTAAAGGAGCTGACAGGGAAAGCAGGTGTTTTACTTTTTCATTTTTCACTGCAAATCCTGGTCGTTCATAAACATAAATGGGATAGCTTTCCATAATTTGATTGGCATTCTTCCACTGATCAAGGTTTTGTAAACTGTCGCTTCCAATGATGATTGCAAATTCATGTTGCGGATGTTTTTCTTTCAGATAAGCTAATGTGTTAATGGTATAAGAAGGTTTCGGCAACCGGAACTCAATATCAGTTGCTTTTAAGTTTTGTGATTTTTCAATTGCGAGATTGACGAGGTGCAAACGATCATACTCATTCAGGAGCTGGTTTTGTTGCTTAAAAGGATTTTGAGGCGATACAACTAGCCATATTTGGGATAATTCTGTTTCGTTTAAAAAATGTTGGGCAATAATTAAATGCCCATTATGAACAGGATTAAATGAGCCAAAGTACAAACCTACTTTCATTAAGTATTTGAATTACAGTTAATTAGGGATTGTTACCAAGATGCTGTTGGCCTCTTCAAGTCTTAAGCTTAATTGATAACCGGCTACTTTTACACTAATTGGGTCACCAAGAGGGGCAAGCCATTCTACAAAAATTTCTTCACCGGGTACACAACCCATCTCCATTAGTTTTAAAAAAATCTCGTCATTTTCAAAGGAGTGAATGATTGCTTTTTGTCCCGGTTCCAAGTCTGATAGTCTTTTCATAATGCGAATGCAAAAGTATCATTTTCTCAAAGGGAAACTTTACCGACTTTTGGAAACTAATGAGAAACGGAGAAATTCATTTTTTTTATCAGGATGTGAAATTTGCTTTTCAAAATCGGGAGGCGCTTAAAGCTTTTCTAATCAAGCTATTCAGGAAGGAACAAACTACTCTTGCATCTCTTAATGTGATTTTTTGCTCAGATGAGGACCTGTTGGAGATTAATCGGCAATATCTGCATCACAACTATTATACAGATATTATTACATTCCCTCTGTCCCAAATTGGAAATCCTGTTGAGGCAGAATTATATATTAGTATTGATCGGGTAAAAGAGAATGCTAAGCAGAACAAGACCTCTATTAAAAAGGAATTGCACAGGGTAATTTTTCATGGGTGTTTGCATCTGACAGGATACAATGATAAATCTTCACAACAAATTAAGAAGATTCGTGAACGTGAAGATCACTATCTACGTTTATATCTTGATGAATGACGCTTCCATGTTTCACGTGAAACGACTTTTAATAATCGCACTCGTTATATTCCAGCTTTCATCTTATTCCCAGGGAACTTTGACCCTTCAGGACAAACCTTTTATATATAAAGAAGTTATTGACAGCTCAATCTGGACAGAACTTCAGCAAAACAGGCTATTTCAGCAGGCTCCAAAACAGGAACAAATGTTTTTTTACTGGACCAACTATTTCAGGAAATACCCTAAAAAATTTTTCAACACGTTTGTGAAAGACTTCATTAAACAGTTTCCAGAAGCAAATACCGCAGATGTGAAGTCACTCGAAACAGATATTAATAATATCAAGGTAGTACTGCCTGCTTTCCTTCCAGATGCAGGTCTTTCTACTATGGCTCAAAAACATAGTTCTGATTTAATAAAACGGGGAAATATCATTTCTCATCGGTCATCGACCGGCAAAGAGTTCGTTCAACGAATTAAAGAGTCAGGGTCATACCGCTGTGGCGCAGAAAATATTTACTTTGGAAGTTTTGACCCCCTCGAAGCATTGATTGCCTTATTAGTTGATTATGGAGTTCCCGATAAGGGTCATCGGATAAACCTAATTGATTTCCGATTTGGCAAAATGGGGGTATCCTTTCCTTTAACATCTAAAAGGAAAGGTCTTTTGGTTCAGGACTTTGCATGCTTCTGATGTTCCACGTGAAATCTCAGTTTTCAACTCGGATTTACAGGTTATCTTTGCAGGCTTATAAAATGAGCAAGACTGTAATTCATGTTTCCAGAATACGATGTAATAGTAGTTGGTGCCGGTCATGCCGGATGCGAGGCTGCGGCTTCTGCAGCTAATATGGGTAGCAAAGTGTTGCTCATTACTATGAATATGCAGACTATTGCTCAAATGAGTTGTAATCCGGCAATGGGAGGCATCGCTAAAGGTCAGATTGTGAGAGAAATAGATGCATTAGGTGGTTACAGCGGGATTGTTAGTGATAAAAGCATGATCCAGTTCAGAATGCTTAACCGCTCAAAAGGTCCCGCAATGTGGAGTCCCAGAACCCAAAATGATCGAATGCTCTTCGCTACTACCTGGAGAGAAATGCTGGAACAAACCCCCAATGTTGATTTCTACCAGGACATGGTTCGCCAGTTATTGGTGAAAGATGGACTTTGTTATGGGGTTGTAACAGGCCTTGGCCACGAAATAAAATCTAAGACAGTAGTAGTTACCAGCGGAACCTTTTTAAATGGTGTGATTCACATTGGTGAAAAGCAATTAGGTGGGGGTCGTATTTCTGAAAGAGCCTCAACAGGAATTACCGAGCAGTTGGTTCAACTGGGTTTTGAAAGCGATCGACTTAAAACGGGAACCCCCCCAAGGGTTGACGGAAGAAGTCTTGATTATTCAAAAATGGAAGAACAAAAAGGTGACGATCAGATAGTTGGGTTTTCTTATATGGATATTCCTGTCATCAAACCTGAACAACAAAAAAGCTGTTTTATTACATATACTAATTCTGCGGTTCACGATCTATTAAAGACTGGGTTTGACCGAAGCCCTATGTACCAAGGTCGAATTCAGGGAACTGGTCCAAGATACTGTCCAAGTATTGAAGACAAGATTAACCGGTTTGCTGAAAGGGACAGGCACCAGTTGTTTGTTGAGCCGGAAGGGTGGAATACCGTGGAGATCTATGTAAACGGATTTTCTACTTCATTACCAGAGCAAGTTCAATACGAAGCGCTTCGTAAAGTGCCGGGTTTTGAGAACTGCCGTATGTTTCGGCCCGGGTATGCCATTGAATATGATTTCTTTCCACCTACACAGTTAACCTATTCTCTCGAAACAAAGCATATTCAAAATTTATTTTTTGCCGGGCAAATCAATGGAACAACAGGATATGAAGAAGCAGCCTGCCAAGGTTTGATGGCCGGGATCAATGCTCATTTGAAAACCAGTGAGCAAAATCCATTCATTTTAAAAAGAAGTGATGCTTATATCGGAGTATTAATTGATGACCTGATCAGCAAAGGAACCGATGAGCCTTACCGGATGTTTACCAGCCGTGCAGAATACAGAACTTTGTTACGACAGGACAATGCTGATTTGCGATTGACTGAGATGAGCTATAAAATAGGATTAGCAACACAGGAAAGGATGGACCAAACTAATACCAAACAGGAAGCCGTTGAAAAAATGAAAAACATTCTTTCCGAAGTTTCATTAACACCCGAAGAGATCAATCTGTTCCTTGTAACAAATAACAGTGCAGCATTAACTCAAAAACAAAAAGCACTACAGATTTTATTAAGACCCGGGATTCAGTTAAAAGATATGATCGATGCTTCACCAGCTTTGCAGGAACTAACGGGATCGAATACCTTAGAAGTTACTGAACAGGTGGAAATACAGGTGAAGTATGATGTATATATTGAAAAGGAAAAAGACCTGGTGCAACGCATGAGTCAATTGGAAGAATTAGAAATACCATCAACTTTCGATTACAATAAAATTTCTTCATTAGGAAATGAAGCATTGCAGAAGTTCAATAAAATAAAACCAAGAACACTGGGGCAAGCTTCACGTATTTCCGGTGTTAACCCAAGCGATGTACAAATTCTCATGGTGTATATGGGACGATAAACATTATCTCTTATTTTCATTTTCATCTTTTTATTATAAAAATCTGACAGCTGTTTACATTTGTAAACTCCATTTTATCTTTATCATTTTACTCTCTCTCATTACGATTTAATCCGTTTTACTTCCATATTTGTTGAGAGAATATAGAATGAAACGACTAACATTAAACCTTATCATTTTCTTATTTTGTTTTATTTCATCAACTGCACAAAATAATCAGCGGGGAAAAATTTCATTAAAAGTATTTAACCAGCAAAAGCAACCGGCTGAAAACGCAACAGTAGAATTATTAAGAACCAAAGATTCTTTTTTAGTAAAAACAGCTTTGTCGAATAAAACATGAACAGCTAAATTGGAGAACGTTCTTTTTGGAACGCATCTCCTTAAAACAACTTTGGTCAAACATGAGAAACACTTTTCTGCAGCTATAACTATTTCAGCAGACCAGCCTTCTGCAACTCTTGCTGATATGATGTTGCAACCTGCATCCACTGAATTAAAAGAGATTTCCGATCGTATTGTAGTAAATGTAGAGAACAGAGTTGTCAATGCAGGCATCTTTGCCTTTGATAGGCTGGAACGCTCTCAAGGAATTTTAATTGATGCTAATGATAATATCAGTATGCGTGGAAGACCAGGCTTTATCATCATGATTGATGGAAAGCCAAGTCCCATGAGTGGTGCCGACATGTTGAATTATTTACGCAGCCTTCCTCCAATGCTATTGAAAGGATTAATTTGATTAGCAACCTCTCCTACAAATGTGATACAGCGGGTAATGGTGTACCGTTAATCAAATGAAGAAGCTGCTGCAATACAACCACTCTACCTGATTACTTTGTAAAGGGAGAATTTTTATTAGGCAGATTTACGGGTTTTAACCGGATGATGCGGAATGTATGCAACAAACGCATGATCAAAAAAGTTAAATCAAACTCAAACCACCTGCGTGCAAAGTTGGCATTGTCTTTTGCTTTGTGATGATTGTTCTGAAATAATTCGCCCATGAGAAGGATGCCCCATGGTGTGGTATTTTTTGAATGATCGCCGAGTTTAAAATTGCGGTAACCCAGCTTGTGACCAAACCAGTTAACAATGGCTCCCTGTATCGGACCCATAAAAAAATGTATAGGCAATAACAGGAACCACCAGGCGCTTGGGGCAAAGAAAATATAGAAACAGATATAACCTACAATGAAAAGTGCACGGGTAATATTATTATGTCCAAACTTATCGAGCTTATCCCATACCGGCAGGTATTCACGGGTGAACTCCGCATCAGGAATATTTTTTCCTGTTACAAAACCACTGAAAATCCTTGAAGTATGCATCATCATATGATAGATGTCTTTAAAGAAATGTGGTGAGTGCGGATCCTTCTCTGTATCGCTGTAAGCATGATGCATGCGGTGCATCACGGCATAAGCACGGGGCACCAGGAACGAAGAGCCTTGCACAAACCAGGTTAAAAAGTAAAAGGTTTTTTCCCATCCTTTACGGGCAGTGTACATCTGGTGAGATGCATAGCGGTGGAGGAAGAAGGAATGAAAGAACAAGGATAAAAACCAGTGCAGAGTAAAAAACAAGATAATTGCTGTCATAATAATTCGCTGATAATAAGAATAAGAGGATGCAAAGAAACAGCTTTAATCGTTCACAACCCGAACCGTTTAGCATAATGACCCGTAGCTGACCGATTGCATGAACGTTCGTTTATATAAAGGGGGAAATAAATCTTCACTGTTCGCATTTCATTCACTACCTTATTCAGTACAATCCTTTCCCGCTTAATTTCTCCCCTTTTTCTGCCTTCTGAATACTGATCAATTCTTTTTTAACTCAAAACCTTCCTGCATGAAAAAGATTTTATGTTATTTATTGTTTGCCGTTATGCTTCTTTTCTGTAACAATGAAGCCGATAAAACAAGCACTCCATCAACCGACTCATCAACAATAAACTTCCTTGTAAAAGAAATTGATACAACATTAACCGGGTGAAAGAAGGAAAGATTGTTTGGTATGGCCAGTATAAACGGCAGTTAAAATAATAATGATCCGTATAGCGTATAAAAAAGCCTCTTGGTTAACCAGGAGGATTTTTTTATAGAAAAGACTGTCCGTTGACAGACCCGCTCTTACAGTGTTGACATATCAATTACAAAACGATAACGTACATCGCCTTTGAGCATTCGTTCGTAGGCTTCATTAATATCTTTAATATTGATCACTTCCACATCACTTACAATATTATGTGCCGCACAGTAATCAAGCATTTCCTGGGTTTGAGGAATGCCGCCAATTAAGGAACCGGCTAAACTCCTTCTGTTACCAATCAAGGCAAAGGATTGTACTTTACCCGGAGTGGGCGGCGCACCTACGCATACCATCACCCCGCTTGTTTTTAGCATATGGAGATAAATATTGTAATCATGCTCTGCAGAAACTGTATCAAGAATAAAATCAAAGGTTTTATGTACTGCTTTTACCTGTACTCCATCACTAGTTAAAACAAAATGATGAGCACCTAAACGTTCTGCATCGGCCTGTTTAGAAGCAGTATGACTGAGCATGGTTACTTCGGCACCCATTGATACCGCCAGTTTTACACCCATATGCCCCAACCCACCCAAACCAAGGATGGCTACTTTATGACCCTTGCCGATCTTCCAGTGACGCAATGGTGAGTAGGTGGTAATACCTGCGCAAAGCAAAGGAGCTACTGCTTCCAACGGAAGCTTATCTGAAATGGTTAATACAAAATCTTCGTGCACCACAATAGATTTACTGTAGCCGCCATAGGTAATGCCGCTGCCATCTTTTTCCTGCCCGTTGTAAGTACCCACCATGCCGTTGCTGCAATATTGTTCCAGCCCTTCTTTACAATTATCACATGTGCGGCAACTGTCAACCATGCAACCAACAGCAGCAAGGTCGCCTGTTTTGAATTTTTTTACATGATTGCCCACCGCTGTTACCCTGCCTACAATTTCATGACCGGGTACGCTGGGATAAATGGTGCCGCCCCATTCGTTACGGGCAGTATGCAGATCGCTGTGGCAAACACCACAATATAAAATTTCTATCTGTACATCATGCGGCATGGGATCCCTGCGTTCGAAGGTCCATGGAGCCATGGATGAGGTGGCCGATTGTGCGGCATATGCTTTTGTAGTTGACATGTTTTTCTGTTTAGTTGTAACAACAAATGTAAACCCATTAAGTTGAGGGGAGCGAATGAATGTTGATCAAAAAAAGGGGCATTATATAAATAGGATTTCTAAACGCTGATTGCTTTGCAAAAAAGCAAGCCGCAATGACGCACTAGGAAAGATCATCCAGCTAGCGAGGGACGAAGCAATTTGATTTTTTCTTCCCATTCAAGCCACTCAATACTTTCTGTTCTTTCCTTGTTTGTACTTGCCGTAAATAATTTCACTCATTGTTTTTCCCTGTACTTTACTTTCAAGCCAGGAAATAATATCGAGATAAGCGAAGGATCTTGTTTCAAACCTACTGGTTTCAAGATGTTTGATCTGCTGCAGAAATTTTTTCAAGGCTTCTCTGATCTGATCAGGTGATTTATAACTGTTCTTTAAAAAACGAAACATCGCTTCTTCCACTACTGTTAAGTTTTTCATCTTAGCCATAAAACGATGCACAGATTTTCCTAAAGAATCAAGAAGTTCATAATTCCCCAATTCATAATGGCAAAGCATATGCATCAGGCGTGCATAACATTGTAAATCGATGCGCAGGTTCATGGGTCCATTGATGATGCGTTGCAGGTAATCCAATGCTTTTGTATAATTACCGCTTCCAAAATAGAGCGATGCAATTTTATAGTTGAATACAAGAATGCGATGCTGATCAACAAACAATGAGTATTCGTTTAACTTCTCTTCAATTTCTTCTACCAGTTTCAATCCTTCTTTAAAAGTGCCCTTCATTAAATGTCCGTTGATCTTGGCACTGTTGATATAAATAGAAGTATGTGTACGGAAGTTATCATGAATATTGGCTTCCTGTGTTTTTGCATAATCTTCAAATTGCTTCAACGCCAGATCAAACTTTTGAAAATTACGCAAATCAAAATGTGCATTCAGTAAGGTGTGCATGCCTTTTATGTAATGACCGGTTTCAACAGTTTTAAGAAATGGATTCTCTTCATACAGATCAACCCATTTTTGAGCATACCGGTAATACATTAAAAAGTCCTGGCGAATGAAAGCATACCAGCAATAGCTTTGGTAGAGATATAATTTTTCATAAAAGCCACTTACCAGGGAAAGATCTTTGGGCAGGTAATCTTTAAAAAACACTTTGATGTCTTTTTCATCTTCTTCATTTCGTGCATGCCCATTAATTACATACCAGCGGTAAAGTAACAAAGCAAGATTCGAAAATCTTGTTACACGATCAATATGGCTGCTTACTTCCAAAGCTTCTTCCGCCATTTTTTCTGTCTTTTCGGTAGTGCTTCGTGTAATGTGCAGGATTTCTATTTTCTTTTCTAATGAAATCAACTGCACTAGTGTATTGAACTTTTGATTGGCTCTTGCCACTTCCTTTGCTTTTTCAATGATGCGCAAGCTTTGTTGCTTTAACCCTTTATTATAAAGCAGGCGGGCATTGTCGAGGTGTTCACTCAACTGCAGGTCAACATTTTCGCCTGTTTTGAGTAACCGTAAGCTGGCAAGAAGTTCTTTGTATAAATGCGTTTTAAGATTAGCCAGCTTGGTTTTGCTGTTACCGGTTAACTTTTTAAGTAATACGTTTTCATCATACTCCTGCATTTTATCCAGCGCATCAAAAAGCTGTATGATTTTGAGATCTTCATTAGATGAACTTCGCTTGATATAGAGTTTAAAATGACGTTTTTCTGCTTTTTCCAGTGAGTGAACCAATTGAAATAATGTATCGGAAAATCGGTTGGCCATAATATTTTTATTTCGTGAAAGCCTTTATCAACAAGCATTTTCTTGTTTTTAATGGACTTTGCCATCATAAAAACAAGCGCTATTTGATTTGATGCGCAGGTAGCACATGGTTACTTTTACATCATCAATCAGGCTTGAAAAATTATATGGCAAGCAATCGTAGAGCAAGTATCATTAACGGCCGGGTTGATTTACAGCGAAAGCTGTGACGAAATCGAAAGAACTCTTTTTTTATATGGCAAGCAATCGTTAACGGTCAGCTGTTTCTACAGTTGACCTTTTCTTTTGTAGAAGATTTGCGAAGATAATATAAAAATCCATTTAACGGCTTTTCCTTCCATTTGTCTTTTTCTCAACCACAGATCAATATTCCTGTATTACATTCGGTATAAAAACACAGTATGCTCAAACAGCTATGCTTTCTTTTGTTTATCAGTTTATTTCATAATGCATCTGCACAGGTGCTCCCTCTTCGGGAACAGTCCAAAGTGATTGATGAGATACTGGCCGACCGGTTCAATAACCTGTTACCTGTTCTAATGGAACGAAACGGCATTGATCTGTGGGTCATTGTTTCAAGAGAATACAATGAGGACCCGGTGATCCGCACCATGCTGCCATCAACCTGGATCTCGGCCCGCCGCAGAACTATCATTGTTTTTTACAACAATCCTGAAAAGAAGGTTTTTGAGAAACTGGCCATTGCCCGTTACAATGTGGGTGACAATATCAAGGCCGAATGGGATATGCAGAAGTTTCCTAACCAATGGGATGCGTTGATAAATATCATCACAACAAGAAATCCAAAAAAGATCGGCATGAATACATCTGCTCATTTTGGCCATGCCGATGGATTGGATGTAACAGATTACAATGAGTTCATGCAAAAACTTCCGGCAACTTTTAAATCAAAAGTAGTGAGTGCTGAAACGCTTGCTGTAAACTGGCTGGAGACAAGAAGTGAACGGGAGATGCAGATCTATCCCCAACTTGTATATGCAACAAGAAAAATTATTGAAGAAGGGTTTTCAGAAAAAGTAATTACTCCCGGTATTACAACAACCGACGATGTGGTGTGGTGGTTTCGTGAAAAAATCAGGAGCATGGGATACAATACATGGTTTCATCCTTCCGTATCTGTGCAACGGAACGATCCGCAAAGCTTTGAACACTTAAGAAGTTTTTCAAACAGACCTAAAGATGATGTGATTCAACCCGGAGACTTATTACATGTAGATATCGGTATTACTTATTTACGATTGAATACAGATGTACAGGAGCATGCTTATGTATTAAAGCCCGGCGAAACAGAAGTTCCAAAAACAATTCGTGAAGCATTTGCAAAAACAAATCAGTTACAGGATATTCTTACCTCTCAATTTAAACAAGGCAAAACAGGCAATCAAATATTGGCTGATGCATTGGCACAGGCAAAGAAAGAACATATTGCTGCTACCATCTATACGCACCCGTTAGGTTTTCATGGACATGCAGCCGGTCCAACCATTGGTTTGTGGGATCAACAAGGCGGAGTGCCCGGTGCCGGCGACTTTCCCATGAATTACAGAACCGCTTACAGCATTGAATTAAACGCAGCAACAGATATTCCTGAATGGAAAAAAAGTATCCGCATCATGCTGGAACAGGATGGTTATTTTGATGAGAATGGATTTCGATATATCGGCGGAAGACAAAAAGAAGTGTATTTAATACCAAGAGTGAATAAAAATATTGCTGATTAATTTTTTTTAAGAACATAGTTACACAGTAACCTGCAACTCTGTAACTCCTGCTCTCTGTGTTGAGTATTTAAAATGAAGATCTCTCCAACATATCGTGGTATTCTTTTTATGTTGCTGGCAGCATTGGGGTTTTCTATTATGGGCGGTGCAGCCAAAGCATTGAAAGGAAGTTTTAATGCCGGGCAATTGGTTTTCTGGCGAAACATTGTTGGTTTAATTGTATTGGTTATCAGTTTTGCAAACAGAAAACCCGTGAACTATGGTGGCAAACTTCCACGTCTCATCTTTCGTGGATTAATGGGCACCATTGCATTATACACTTTATTGTATTGCATCATGCATCTGCCGCTGGGCACAGCTATGAGTTATAATCTTACATCCGCATTATTCATTGCTTTGTTTTCATTTTTATTGTTTCGTGAATATGCAGGAAGGTGGGTGTTGCTGGCAGTGCTCATTGGTTTTACCGGTATGTTACTCATTTATAAACCAAACATTCACTTACCATGGTTCTATCATTTGGCAGGTTTAATCAGCGGTATCACATCGGCCATTGCTTATTTAACAGTAGGCAGGTTGACCAACTTTTATGATACAAGGGTGATTGTATTGTCATTTGTTTTAACCGGTGTACTTACTCCTTTATTATTTGTACTGATTCGCTTTCTGTTTCAACTACCTGCCGATGAATTGCTGTTCATTGATTGGAGATGGCCACAGGCAAATGAATGGTGGATCGTTTTGTTAATGGGATCAGCAGCATTGTTTGGTCAATACTTTGTAACCAAAGCTTATGGTGCAGACAAAGCAGGTGTTGTATCTGCTATCAGTTATGCCAACATTATCTTCAGCATTTTCATTGGTATGATGCTGGGCGATGCGTTCCCTGATTGGGTTTCATTGATGGGCATTCTTTGTATCATCAGCAGCGGGCTCATCATTTCGTTGATCAAAGCAAAAGCAACAGAGCCAACTTTAACAGGCTGATTCGCTAACAATCGTTCTTAAACATTTCTCAAAATTTTATGTCTATATTATAAATTATATCAATTACTTTTGTTCCTCAATTTTCAAAGCAATTGACAAATACAAATACATATCACTATCATGAAGTAAGTGCCAACAACAGCACTTCTAACTTCTATGTATTTTCTCCACGACCTCGACGCATCGTCTGATAGGACGAGCCACTCACCATGGCCCCTGTCAGTGAACAACCTCCCATAATTACTTTTTGGATTGGTCATCCCGTTTTTGTTAAGCATTTACAAGCATGGAAAATTTGGACATAGTTATACGTGTAGCCACTAGTAGCGACAGCAAGTACGCTGAAACAATTACAACCGAAATGGAGCAAAGTGCAAAGGCTCGTGGCACTGGTATTGCCAAACGCAGCCCCGAATATATATCCAACAAAATGGAAGAAGGAAAAGCTGTTATTGCCCATACCAAAGATGGTACCTGGGTTGGCTTTTGTTATATTGAAACATGGAGCCATGGTGCGTTTGTTGCCAACAGCGGATTGATCGTTTCGCCAGCGTTCAGAAAAAGTGGTATTGCAAAACAGATCAAGGAACACATCTTCAAATTGTCCAGGCAATTATTTCCTGAAGCAAAGATCTTTGGTTTAACAACCGGACTTGCAGTAATGAAAATTAATTCTGATCTCGGCTACGAACCAGTTACCTATAGTGAGTTAACACAGGATGAAGAATTCTGGAGTGGTTGCAAAAGCTGCGTGAACTTTGATATTCTCATGAGCAAGGAGCGCAAGAACTGCATGTGCACAGCTATGTTGTATGATCCAAAAGATCATTACGAGCCAGAAGAAACAAAGCAATACTTCGAAGAAAATAAAAAAGGCTTTGAACGATTGCTGCGTTTCAAGGAATGGAAATTATTAAAGCCATTCATGCGTAAAGACAAGGATGATAAAGGGGGAGAAGGCAAAACAAAAAAATTCTTACAATATTTTTTTAATTTATAAGTCGGGTGTAACCGGCAATCGTTCAAAGATTGGTCTGTTGTTGTGTCACTCACTTCTACGTTCAATAATTCTATTCAACAATGGCAAACAAAAAAATTGTACTAGGTTTTAGTGGCGGATTAGATACTACATACTGCGCCAAATATCTCAGCGATGAAATGGGGTATGAAATTCATTCGGTCATTGTCAATACCGGGGGTTTCAGTGAAGAGGAATTAAAAAAGATTGAAGCCCATGCTTTCAAACTCGGTGTAAAATCACATACAGCTGTTGATGCAGTAAAAGGATACTACGAACGCATCATTAAATTTCTTGTATTCGGTAACTGTTTAAAGAATAATACTTATCCGTTAAGTGTAAGTGCGGAACGTTTAAGTCAGGCACTGCATATTGCTGAACATGCAAAGAAACTGAATGCGGATGCTGTTGCACACGGAAGTACCGGTGCAGGTAATGACCAAGTGCGTTTTGATATGATCTTTCACGTCATGATCCCCGGTGTGGAAATCATTACGCCCATCCGTGATATGAAACTGAGTCGTGAAGATGAAATTTCTTACTTAAAGAGTAAGGGCGTGGAAATGAACTTTGATAAAGCGGTTTATTCAATTAATAAAGGACTGTGGGGAACAAGCATCGGTGGTAAAGAAACCTTGAACAGCAAAGGCATATTGCCGGAAGAAGCATGGCCCACACAGTTAAGTGAACATGGCGTTAGGAATTTGGAATTAGGATTTGAAAAAGGAGAATTAAAAAAGGTTGATGGCAAAGAGTTTTCACATCCTACTGAAGCCATTCAATATTTACAACGTATTGCCGGTCCGTTTGCAATTGGCAGAGATATTCATGTGGGCGATACAATTATTGGTATTAAAGGTCGTGTAGGTTTTGAAGCTGCTGCACCAATGCTGATCCTGAAAGCACATCATGCATTGGAAAAACATGTGCTCACTAAATGGCAATTGCAATGGAAAGATACATTGGCACAGTTCTACGGTAACTGGATGCACGAAGGACAAATTCTTGATCCTGTGATGCGTGATATTGAGGCGTACTTTACCAACAGTCAGCAAAATGTAACAGGAACTGTATTTGTACAAATGATGCCTTACCGTTTCCAGGTAATTGGTATTGAAAGCAAGTACGATTTGATGAGCGCTAAGTTTGGTAAGTATGGTGAAATGAATACCGGCTTTACGGGTGATGATGTGAGAGGCTTTTCAAAAATATTCGGTAATCAAACTTCCATCTGGACATCGGTACAAGACGAGAACAGGAAATAACAAAAGAAAAATTAGGAAAGAAAAAGTAGTTTCATAATCTTCTTTCACTTTTCATTTCATATTCTTCATTATTAATTTTTAACTATGAGAATTAAAGTTGGTATCATAGGTGGTGCAGGATATACAGGTGGCGAACTCATCCGTTTGTTGTTGAATCATCCGAATGTTGAAATTGAATTTGTACATAGCAGAAGCAATTCAGGAAAATATTTATACGAAGTTCACCAGGATTTGATAGGTGAAACAAGTTTAAAATTTTCGGAGGCTCAAGTCTCCCCTTCCTGGGCAACTGAGCAAAGCCAAAGTTGGGAACGAAGTTCGTTAGAGGGGGCTGTATTATTTCTCTGCCTGGGTCATGGTGAATCCAAAAAATTTTTAACGGAGAATACAATTGATGAAAAGATTAAAATCATTGATCTCGCAAATGATTTTCGATTAGCTATTAGCTCGAAACTTGGAGCAAGAAGCTTTGTTTACGGGTTACCAGAATTAAACAAAGAGCAAATTAAAACTGCACAGAATATTGCCAACCCGGGTTGCTTTGCTACAACACTGCAACTTGGTTTATTGCCTTTGGCAAAAGCAGGAGTGCTGAAAGAAGTTTATACAACCGGCATCACCGGTAGCACAGGTGCCGGGCAAAATTTAGCTGTTACTTCTCACTTCAGCTGGAGAGCAAATAATATTCAGGCATATAAAACATTAACGCATCAGCATTTAGATGAAATACATGAGTCGCTTCACCAACTACAGGAGAGTTTTTCCCCCTCTCCCATTGGAGAGGAGGCGGGGGTGAGGTTTGTTCCATGGCGAGGCGATTTTACAAGAGGCATCTTCATCAGCTCGCAATTGAAATGTGATTTGAGTGTTGATGAGTTGAACAAGCTGTACGAAGATTTTTATGCAGACGCTGCATTTACTCATGTTACCAAAGAAGCGGTTTTCTTAAAGCAGGTAGTGAACACAAATAAATGTTTGATTCAACTGGAGAAAGTTGGCGATATGCTGGTTGTTCATTCAGCGGCAGACAATTTATTGAAAGGAGCCAGTGGACAAGCTGTACAGAATATGAACCTGATGTTTGGATTAGAAGAAACAGCAGGACTGAAACTGAAAGCAAATTATTTTTAAAACAAACCCGAAGTCAATTGCTTTGTGCCTTTGTGTCTTCGTGGCAAATCTAACAATATGAATTTATTCGACGTTTACCCAATCAACAACATTGCCATTACAAAAGCAAAGGGCACATATGTATGGGATGATAAAGGCGAACAATACCTGGATCTCTATGGTGGTCATGCCGTGATTAGTATCGGACACACACATCCGCATTGGATAAAACGAATTGAAGAGCAATTGAATAAAATTGCTTTTTACTCGAACTCTATTAAAATTCCGTTACAGGAAGAGCTAGCAGCAAAACTGGGGAAAGTGAGTGGTAAAGAAGATTATCAACTCTTCCTTTGCAACTCCGGAGCAGAAGCAAACGAAAATGCATTGAAGCTGGCAAGTTTTCATAACGGACGAAAAAAAATCATTGCCTTCAACAAAGCATTTCACGGTCGTACATCGTTGGCAGTAAGTGTAACCGATAATAAAAATTATATCGCCCCGGTTAATGAAACTAATAATGTGATCTTCCTTCCTTTTAACGATGAAGTGGCATTGGAAGCTTGCTTTAAAATGCAAGGCGATGAAATTTCATCGGTGATTATAGAAGGTATTCAAGGTGTTGGTGGTATTAACATAGCAGAAAATTCATTCCTCAAAAAAATCCGTTCATTCTGCGATGAGTACGGTGCGGTTTATATTGCCGATAGTGTGCAGTGTGGGTATGGCAGAAGCGGCAAGTTTTTCAGTCATGATTTTGCAGGCGTAAATGCCGATATCTACAGCATGGCGAAGGGAATGGGCAACGGTTTCCCAATCGGCGGAATTATTATTGCGCCACATATTAAACCCAAACATTTTCAATTAGGTACAACTTTCGGCGGTAATCATTTAGCCTGTGCGGCTGCATTGGCAGTACTTGAAGTGATGGAAGAAGAAAAGCTGATGGGGAATGCAGTTATGATAGGCAAGTTTTTACGGGAAGAGCTGGAACAAATTGAAGGGCTGCAAAATGTAAGAGGCCGGGGACTGATGATTGGCTTTGATGTACCGGATGAAATCAAAGACCTGAAGAAAAATTTATTGCTCAATCAAAAGATCTTTACAGGCGAAGCAAAACCCAATGTAATTCGTTTATTACCAAGTCTGGGGTTGAAAAAGAGAGACGCAGAACATTTTATTGAAGCAGTGAAGGAAGAAATAGGCTTAATGCAGAAAGCTTAACGCTGAAGACAAAGCACCATGAGAGACTATCGTAAATATGATGTTTGGGAAAAGGCACATCAGCTTGTTTTAATTGTGTATAAAGAGGCGCTCCCATCTTTTCCTAAAACAGAGCAATACGAATTAGCTTCTCAAATGAAGAGAGCTGCATATTCAATACCGATGAATATTGCAGAGGGGTGTGGAAGAAATTCCGATAAAGATTTTGTTCATTTTCTTGATATATCACTTGGCTCGGTTCATGAATTAGAATATACGACCTTGCTAGCTTTAGACTTAGAGTATATAACCAAAGAAAAGCATGAAGTATTATCTGTGAAATTGAACGAAGTAAAAGCAAAGCTGATTAACTTAATAAAATCTATTCGTAAAAATCAGGAATGATATGGCATTAAGCATTCCGCATTCGGCATAAAATGAAACAGTTTATTTCCGTTCACGACGTAGCAAATATTAATGCACTTGTTGAAAAGGCATTGATATATAAAGCCAATCCATTGCTCGATCAGCACCTGGG
>JBKJNM010000140.1:0-8174 GCA_046593655.1 Lacibacter sp.
CCATCTAAAAAATAACCGTTGATGGTACGTCCTTTGATCTGGTTATAGAACTCTGCTGAATGTTTTACATCCTGAATCATCAACGCATTTTCAAAAACATAGAGCCTTTTTGGTTTCTTATTTTGTATATAAATAAATATGGTATCGCCGGTTACCTGGCTGCCTTTGCTCCAGGCAATAGGTTCACGGTATAATTCAAACACACTGTCAACACCGGAATAAAACAAACTATCTGCCACTGCCTGTAATGAATCGGTGAAAATGCGAACATGCCTGAAAGCAGTAATAAACCGCATGGTATCAGTTTCTGATTTGGGTCTTTTCTTTACAATTACAGAATCAGTTGTTGCAATACTGTTCTTCTTCACCATTGGTGTGGAATCTTTTATTATTTGAATACCAGGTTTTTGCTTGATGCCAACCGATGGCTTTTTGATTGCAACCGTATCGTTCTTTTGCACATTTGATTCTTTGCTGATCAAAGGTGGACTAACAGGTGCAGCAGTTACCGTATCTTTTTTACTGATGTTGATGCTATTTTTCTTTAGAATTGCATTGGAATCTTTTTTTATTGTTGTAAGCGTATCCGATTGTAACAATGAATCAACTTTTATAACTGCACTACTCTTTACCGTATCAAATGCTTTGATAAAGCCGCCTTTCATTGCTGCAAGATCTTTTACAAGCCCGGAGTAAATTGTATCTGCAGCAATGTAAATGGAATCGTTCTCCTGCACAACCACCATCACTGGTTTTTCAGTGGCCAGGAAGTTTTTTGATTCCTTGTTAAAAAATACACGGTTACTGAACAATAGAAAACCTTGTGCCGTGTCTTTGTATTGTACATTTCCTTTTGCCTCACCAAAACCTGTTTTATCATCGATAAACATATCTTCAGCAACCATGGTGGAGGTACTGTCTTTAATCAATGATCGCCCACCCAGTTTTGCTTTCTTCAACTTCAAATCATAATAACCTTCCCGGGTGTTGATAATAGATTTGCCGGTTTTAATGGTAGTAGGTGCAATAAATGTTGCAACCTGGCTGGTTGTATTATACAATAATGAGTCACTAGCCAATACAACTTCCGGATCGCTCATTTTAACATCCCCAATAAAATAGATGTCTTTTATATCAGCATAATAATATCCCGACTTACTGAATAAGGTGGTTTGTTTGCTTTCAATTCTTCCACCATTGCGGTAAGTACCAACTTTACCATTCATGTCATAATCCATCTCATCGGTGTACAACGTACTGTTACCATCGCTGAGTCTTACCTTATCACGGAAGGTGGCTAATTTTTTCGTTCCGTCATACTGCAGGTATTGCGAATAGATGTTAATAGAGTCAGCATCATTGATGTGCACATTGCCATAAGCCTGCATAAAATTAGAACGTTCATTATACACCACACTATCAGCAGTAAAAATGGTAATGCCCTGTTTAATCTTTACATTCCCTTTTAAGATTTGTAGTTGCGTGGAAGGATCAACTGTTCTGAAGAAAAACTGATCAGCATTCAATATTTCCACTACTCTTACCGTATCACTTGTTTGCGAGGGGCGGGGAGGAGAAGTTTTCTTTTGTGCATGAAGGGCTACAAAACACACAATAAACAAACACAGCAATCCAATGCGTTGCACGTTGAAATTATTTTTGATTATTTATGCTGTCGGCCAACGGTGCTTTGAGCGGTTCACTTTTATCTTTGCTTCCAAATACAGAGAAACTGATATATCGTTTCGGATGCAGTTTCAGGTCATCAATTAAAATATTCAGGCTTCTGCTTGTATTTTGAAGATTATCATAAAGCCTCGGGTCGTTGATGAGTAAGCCCAATGTTCCCGTGCCGGTATTTGCTTTTTGAATGATACCCTGTAATTCTGCAATGGTGTTATTAAGCTTGGTAACCGTTTCTTTAATTTCTATTTCAGATAATTTCTGCGAAGTATTCTTCAGGTTCTCAACAGTGCTGTTGATCTTATCGTTGTTTTGATTGAGGTTGGTCGTAAAGGTTTCAAAATTGTGTAAGGTCTTTGCCATTGCGCCATCTTTTGTATTCAATAAAACAGAAAGACTATTTGATGATGTTTTTAGATTTGCAATGACTGCTCTCAGGTTGGCTTTCGTGCCTTCATCAAACACACTGTTAAGGTTGCTTAAAACTAATTTTAATGAATCAACGGCTTGTTTAATGTTGGCCATTACAGGATCAACACTGTTCATCACTTTGGCCAGTATATCAGGATTACTGCTGCTTAAGATCGTATCACCTTTGGCAATAAACGTAGTTGCATTGCCTGGTAATATACTAATGGAAGGGTTGCCGGTTAAACTGCTGTTGATAATGGCAACAGAATTTTTCGGGATATTCACCTCTTCTAAAAGAGTAATGGTTACAATTACTTCACTTACATCTTTATCAAAATTTTCAATTTTGTACACATTCCCAATCCTGAAACCTTTGATCTTTACCAGGTTTGAAATTTCAAGTGTACCCACATCAGGGAAACGGGCATAGATAACATTTGATTTTTTGAGCAGGCTTTTTCCTTTTAAAAAATTAAAGCCCAGTACCAATAAGGTAACGGCAATAACAGTGAGGGCGCCTACTTTGGTCTCGTTTGAAACTTTCATCTGATCGTAATGGGTTTTTCACTGAAGCAATGAATTGAGTGCTCAGTACAGGTCAAAAATAAGAAATGTTTATCCCCCGCAAAGAAGATACACGGAAACACATGTTAAAATATAGGTTTTACAGTTAACGAGGGCCGTTATTGCCGTTTTGTACAGTAGGTCCTTTATCCACCAGTTCTTTATATCGTTTGATGGATCGGGCAATGGTTTCAGCCATTTGCTGCTGACCATCAGTACTCATTAAAAATTCCTCTTCGGGGCGGTGCGAAAGAAATCCCAATTCAATTAATATACTGGGCATGGCTGTAGCCTGTAAAACCCAAATACCTTTTTGCCTTTGTTTTACACCACGACTGAAACGACCGATACCGACGAACTCTTCTTCAACAATGGTTGCCAGTTTTACGCTGTTTGAAAAGAATTGTTTGGTCCAGAGTGCTACCTGCTGTTTAACAACAGGGTCATTGATATTTACATTAATGGTACTGTCGTCTTTTTCATGTTGAAATACATCACCATTTTCCAGGATGATGTCTTCTTTCTCATCTGTTTTATGAGAAGCAAATACATAGGTTTCTGTTCCATGTGCCGGATTGGGGTGATAATACGTTTTATAGATTGGAACCTGTCTTGTTTTCTTTATTTTTTTTCTCTTTTTTCCTTTGCCGCTATATACATAATATGTTTCTGTTCGTGAACCTTCTCTTCTTACTTCCCTGAGTTTAGGAACAAAGTTGCAGTGAATGGAAACAAAGAGATCACCTTTATTTCTGTTAGCGTATTCAGCTCTTGCTTTGTTCTCAACAAAATATTCACTAGGCCTTGATTCGAGAATAGTTACATCGGGGAGCTCCTTTTTTAATTGTTCTACGATTCGTTTGGCAACTTCATAAGAAATCTGATCTTCTGATACTTCTGATCCAAATGCACCATGTCTTGTACCAATTGATCCTCTGAAACCATGACCTGCATCAACTACAATGGTTCGTACCCTTGCAACTGCTTTTGAGGGCTGGGATTTTTGGGTGAATGATAATATTACAAGACTTATCATCAGGAGGCAAGCACTACCAAATAACCAGTTTTTGTTCATGTAGAAAATCTTTTGGGTTCGTAATTCTCAATAACATTCACAGTTCATTAATGCAATTGTGGCTATTTTTGTCGCAACTGCACTATGTATAAGCGTTGTAAAGTTAATTATAAATCTGTATTGATTGCTGCCTTTGCGGCAATCCTGCTCTATACTATAACGGTGCGGGGTAGTGCTGCATTACACAATGGCTCTTCTTTATTTTTCCCTTTAACATTTTTGCAAAACGATACAACGCCTGTTCCTGTTCAAAAAAAGCCTGTTCGTCAAAAGGCTTTAAACAAACAAAAGGACAGCATTATTGTTCAGCAAAAAGAATTGTTAAATGATTCCATTCCTTTAAAAAATGATTCATCAGGCAGGGTTGATACAATTCAAAGAAATGATTCAACAGTTCAGCGTATTGATACATTTGATTTAAAGATCTCCAAAGACTCTATTGATGCTCCCGTTGAATTTGAAGCAGAAGATTCGATGGTGATTGATATTCCGGGGCAGAAAATTTATCTCTATAATAAAGCATCGGTAAAGTTTAAAGACATTAGTCTGGAAGCTGCCATCATCCGGTTAGATCAACCAACACAAATCCTTACAGCGTATTCAATCAGGGATTCAGCAAACCTGCCCATTGGGGTGCCTGCTTTTAAACAGGGCGAAAGTGCTTTTACTTCAGATACCATCCGTTACAATTTTAAAACACAAAGGGGCTTAACCATTGGTACCTATACACAGGAAGGTGAGATGTTTATTTATGGTGAAAAAGTAAAACGCATCAGTCCCACAGTTTTTTTTGCAGAGAAAGCAAGATTCACATCCTGTAATTATGATACGCCGCACTTTGCTTTCAAAGCAAGTAAAGTAAAATTCATCAGCGAAAAAATGGCTGTAACCGGATTGATCCGCCCGGAGTTTGAAGGTGTACCCATTCCTCTTGGTTTGCCCTTTGGTTTGTTTCCATTAAAACAAGGACGTCGTACAGGTTTGTTACCACCCACACCTGTGGCCAATGAGCAACTGGGGTTTGGTTTAGAAGGATTGGGCTATTATAAAACATTTGGCGAATACTGGGATGCCAGCATCCGAGCCAATATTTATTCTTATGGCTCGTATAATATTTTCCTTTCTCCTTCATACCGTAAGCGTTACCGTTATAGCGGGGCGTTTAACTTAAGTTATATGAACAATAAGTTTGGGTTTAAGGGCGATCCTGATTATGTACCACCATCCCGCAACTTTGCTGTTCAATGGAATCATAGTGTTGATGGGAAGGCCCGGCCGGGACAAACTTTCAGTGCCAGTGTAAATATAGCAACGAGCTTATTCAACAAATTTTTTCCGAACAATGCACAACAGAATTTTAATAATCAATTAAACTCTTCTATTGCTTATCAGCGAACATGGCAGGGAAAGCCTTTTAATCTTACAGCAAGTGCCAACCATTCTCAAAATACATTAAGCCGTTTGTTCAATGTTAATTTACCGGATGTTGGTTTTACAGTCAACACCTTGTATCCGTTTCAGAAAAAAGAATTTGCAGGTACACCCAAGTGGTATGAAAAATTAGGTGTTTCTTATACCGGAAGTTTTCGTAACCAGTTTTCTTTCTACGATAGTGCTTTTAGTTTTAAACAACTCATTGACACCTTTCAATGGGGAGCAAGACATAGCGTTCCCATCCAGTTATCCTTACCGCCACTTGGTCCTTTACAAGTAGGCCCGGCCATCAGTTATGATGAAACATGGTATGCACAACAGTTTACAAGAGTATGGAACCCTTTAACAAAAAAAGTAGATACCGTCATTAACAAAGGTTTTTATAGTGGCAGGCAAATGAGTTTTGGATTAAACTTCAGTACTGCTTTATTCGGAACACTTAATTTTAAAAAAAATAAAGGAGTGCAGGCCATACGTCATGTCATTCGTCCGACAATTGGTATGAGTTACCGGCCCGATTTGGCAAAAGATCAATGGTACACTGCTCAGATCGATTCATTGGGAACTCAATATCGCTTCAATAAATATGATGGTTCTTTATATGGTGGTTTATCAGAGGGTAAATCTGGTTTTGTAAGTTTTACTTTGGATAATAACCTGGAGCTAAAAATGCGTGATAAAAAAGATACCAGCGCAGAAGCAAGCAAGAAAGTAAGATTAATTGATGGTTTTGGTTTAAGCACGGGATATAACTTATTAGCCGATTCATTTGCATTAAGCGATTTTAGTTTATACCTGCGCAGTAATTTGTTTGATAAGATCAGTTTAACAGCGGGTGCAAATATTACACCTTACCAGTTAGATCCTAAAACAGGCTTCAGAAGAAATATATATACCTGGCAGGGTGCAGGGCAGAAATTTTCTCTAGGACGTTTTACGAGTGGTTTTATTTCTGTTAACACACAGTTTAAAAGCAAACCAAAGGATGAGAAGAAACAAAAAGAAAAAGAAGCGTATATGAAGGATCAACGCAACAATGGTGAAAATGCCAGGGAGATGAATGCCATACAAAATAATCCTGATGAGTTTGGAGATTTTAATATTCCCTGGAGCATCAATCTTGCTTATTCTTTACAACTCAACCGGCAGTTGAAAAGAGATTACTCAGGTTTTGAAACCATTCTTACACAAAGCATTAATTTCAACGGAGATTTTAATTTAACAGAGAAATGGAAAGTACAAGCCACTGGAACATTTGACATTCAAACTAAAAAACTGCAGTATTTAACTACATCCATTTCAAGGGATCTGCATTGCTGGCAGTTAGCAATTAATGTTACACCAATTGGTATTTATCGATCGTTCAATGTTACCATCAATCCAAAGTCGAGTTTGTTGAGAGATCTGCGCATCAACAGAACAAGGTTCTTTTATAACCTTACACAGTAATTGTTTTCCTCATACCTGAATGTTGCAATTACTATTTTTTTTCTTCAATATAGTTCCACATCAAGTCAAATACCTTTTCTTTTAATGCTTTTACATCCTGTATTGTAAGATCTTTTGTTTCAACGGCATCAAGAAAATGCATTTCAATTTTTGATGGCCAGAAGTAAAACATTTTATGCTGTGGCAATGCTTTTTTTGTATTGAATATAACTGCTGGTATGATGGCTTTCTTTGTTTCTATAGCTAAACGAAAAGCACCATCTTTAAACTCTTTCAATGGCAGATTGGTCTTATTGCGGGTGCCTTCAGCATAAATACACATGTGCAAACCCATATCCAATACTCTTTTCATGTAAGTATAACTTTTCAGTCTGCTTTCTTCACTTTTCCTGTCAACCAATACACTTCCTCTTTTATAAATCATGCCGAAGAGGGGGATCTTCGCCATCTCTATTTTAGAAATTGTTTTATTGCCGCCCGGAATACCGGGCGATGTAACTGGAGCATCCATGTAAGAATTATGATTACAAACCACCACATAGTTTTCACCTTTTATAAATTTTTCTTTTCCTTTTATAATTAAACGGATACCTACTACGGGCAACCACACTGCCATCCATATTCTTGCAAGTTGAATAAACAGGTAAGTACGTTTGGGTTCTTTGATCATTCCTAACAACCAGGTTGGAAGTATAACAAGAAGCATGGTCATTAAAAACCAGAGCATGGCCCAGAAAGCAAAGACTCGTCCGAATATGTTTTTAACAATGGTCATGATAATTTCCAATCAACAGGATCTGAACCTTCAGAAAGTAATAGCTCATTTGTTTTTGAAAAATGTTTGCATCCAAAAAATCCTTTGTCTGCACTAAAAGGAGAGGGATGTGCTGCTTTTAATACATGATGCTTTGTTTCATCAATCAAACTTTGTTTTTCCTGAGCAAACTTTCCCCATAATAAAAACACCACTCCTTTTTTTTCATCGGATATTTTTTTAATGACGGTATTGGTAAATTCTTCCCAACCAATTTTTGAATGACTGGCCGGTTCATTTGCTCTTACTGTTAGGAATGCATTTAACAATAACACACCTTGCTGCGCCCATTTACTCAAATTGCCATGACGGGCAGGCATACCTATACCAAGATCACTTTGTATTTCTTTATAAATATTAATGAGTGATGGGGGAGGTTGAATACCGTCCTGCACCGAAAAACAAAGTCCATGTGCCTGTCCTTGCCCATGATAAGGATCCTGGCCAATGATTACCACTTTCACCTGGTGGAAAGGAGTTTGTGTAAATGCATTGAAGATGAGTGAGCCGGGAGGATAAATGATTTTGCCCTGAATCTTTTCAGTTTTAAGGAATGCGACGATCTGTTGAAAATAAGCTTTGGTAAACTCCTGTTTCAACTCTTGTTTCCAGCTTTCTTCCATCTGAACATCCATGCACAATTGGTTTGGATGCAATGGTACTAAAAATTATCTTTGCTGCCTCTTATCAAAAAATGATATTGAAAACAGTAGCTGGACCGGTAGCTCAGTTGGATAGAGCATC
>JBKJNM010000165.1:0-14212 GCA_046593655.1 Lacibacter sp.
TTTCGTATTGAAACTGACAATGCCGGAAGAAAGCAAATTCATCATGGAGGTGTGGCCACCGGTAGCGGAGCTTTTTTAGTCATTTATCCAGATGATGGATTGATCATGGCCATTACCTACAACCTTGTTCCGCAAACCATGCGAAGCACACAAATTGCCCAGGTTTTTTTGAAGCGGTAATTTTTGCAACTTCGCTTCCGAAATATCTGTTTGCATTTACCTTTCATCGTTTAGATTTGCAGCGTGAAGTTTCTTACTTATATTTTATCTGTTTACATGTTATTTCTCTCTGCATTTCCCTGTGCAGATGAAGAGAATTGTGCAGATAAAAAAGAAACGACCTCTGCCATTTCCTTCAGCAGCAATGAGCATCAGGAAGAAGAAAGCTGCACACCCTTCTGCAGTTGCTCCTGCTGTGGCTTACAATTCTCAAAAACATGCAACTGCCTCAAACTGAAATCGCCTGAACTCATTGCTGTTCATCATGCAATAGAAATACAGCAACAGCTATCTGAAATTCATTTCCCCATCTGGCAACCGCCGCAGTTAAGTGCCGTTTGATTTTTTTATTCGATTCATTTTTCACTTAACTATTTTTATTCATGCAGAAATTCATATTCCTGCTGTTGCTTACCTGTACAAGCTTTGCAGCAACAGCTCAACAACAGATCCGTTTCAGTATAAAAGATAAAACAACACAAACAACTTTACCCGGTGCAACTATACAGCTAAAAGGCGGCAAGCAAACAGCAGTTGCCGATTCAACAGGTGCGGCAGTTTTATCAACCGGCAATAAAGAAAAAATGATTGTTGTGATTTCTTATGTTGGTTATGAAACCGCTGAGCAAGAGATCAGCTTTCCGTTCCCTCCTTCAATTGACATTTTTTTGGTGCCTGCAGAAGAAGAGGAAGAAGAGATCATCATTACCTCTACACGCAGTACAAGAAGCATCCAAAATATTCCTACCCGTGTGGAGTTTATTGCGGGTGAAGAGCTTGATGAAAAAGCAAATATGAAGCCCGGTGATATCCGTATGTTGTTGAATGAAAGCACGGGTATTCAAACACAACAAACATCTGCAACATCTGCCAATGCAGCTATCCGTATCCAGGGTTTGGATGGACGTTATACACAAATTCTGAAAGATGGTTTTCCTTTATACAGTGGTGCTGCAAGTGGTTTGGGTTTGTTACAGATCCCGCCATTGGATTTAAAACAGGCGGAAATCATCAAAGGATCATCTTCTACTTTGTATGGTGGAGGTGCTATTGCCGGGCTGGTGAACTTAATTTCAAAGACACCAACTGCGGAACAGGAATTGAAATTTGTTTTCAATGGAACGAGCGCCGCAGGGTTAGATCTCAACATGTTTTATGGAAAACGTTTTAACAAATTCGGTGTAACATTATTTGCTGCCCGTAACAGTAATGCGGCCTATGATCCGGCAGAGATCAACTTGTCTGCCATTCCAAAATTTCAACGTTATACAATCAACCCCCGTTTGTTTATTTATCCTTCTGAAAAAACAAAATTGGTATTCGGCATCAACACGGTGCTGGAAGATCGGTTAGGTGGTAATATGGATTATATCAAAGGAATGGTGAACGACGGCTATTATGAAAAGAACAAAACAAAACGTTTCTCTACGCAGTTTTCTTTGGATCATGATTTTGGCACATCCAGTCGTTTAACTGTGAAACAAAGTGTCAATTCATTTAACCGGATCATCACAAGTCCCGGTTATACATTTGATGGCAGGCAGTTGAGTACATTTTCAGAAGCAAATTATTCCCGTCATGGTGAAATAGCAGAGTGGGTAGCCGGTGTTAATTTATGGACAGAAAATTTTAAAGAACAACAAACTACTGCAACTCCATTACGGAACTATCAACAAACAACAACCGGTTTGTTTGTACAAAACGTATTGCGTATTAAAGAATGGTTACATGTTGAAACCGGTTTGCGTGCTGATTATATAAATGATTATGGTTTTGCATTCCTGCCAAGACTTTCTATTTTGTTTAAAGCCAATGCAAACTTCAGTTCACGTATTGGTGGCGGGATGGGTTACAAAGCGCCTTCGATCTTTACAGAAGAAAGTGAACGTTTACAATACAAACAGGTATTACCAGTAAATCCATCAATAAACAAACTGGAAAAAAGTTATGGTGTAAATGCCGACTTCAACTATAAAACACGTTTGTTTGAAGAACTTGTTGTAAGCATCAATCAACTTTTTTTCTACACCCGTTTAAATCATCCACTGCTATTAAGAGGTACAGGAGGATGGAACTATTCATTTGTAAACATCAATGGTCATATTGATACCAGAGGAACTGAAACCAATATCAAGCTTAGCTACCGGGATTTTAAATTATTTTTAGGCTACACGTTTACTGATACTAAAATTCATGAAGGCAGCAGTAAAACTGTCAACCCTTTAACTCCACGCAACCGCATCAATACCGTATTAATGTATGAAGTGGAAGATAAATGGAAGATTGGGTTGGAAGCTTATTATTTCGATGAGCAACAACTCACAGATGCTGCAACCGGAAAGCCATACTGGATCTGTGGTTTTATGGCTGAACGATTATGGAAAAAATGTTCGATCTATATCAACTTTGAAAATTTTCTTGATGCAAGACAAACCAGGTTCGACAGCATCTATACCGGATCTGTGAACAATCCTGTGTTCCGTGATATTTATGCGCCTCTTGATGGGTTTGTTGTGAATGGGGGTTTGAAGTTGAATTTATAATACAAACCATCATGCCTTTTCCATAAATTCAAACAACAGTTTGTCAGCAATCAAATTCAACTTATCTTTTGCAAAACATTATTTGCTATGATTGGTTGGATCTTATCCATCTGGTGGAAATTAAAAGGTTGGAAAATTGTTGGAGTATTCCCGAAACATATTCCTAAAATGGTGCTTGCGGTTGCACCCCATACCAGTGCATGGGATGTGGTAGTGGGCCTGGCAGCACGTCATATGATTCCCATACCCAATGCTTATTTCCTGGGAAAGAAAGAATTGTTTGATGGACCATTCGGTTGGTTCTTCCGTTCCCTTGGCGGAACACCTGTTGATCGTTCATCATCAAAAGGAATGGTTACCCAAGTAGCAGAAAAATTTAGTCAACATGAAATTTTTCGAATAGGCATGAGCCCGGAGGGAACAAGAAAAAAAGTTGAAAAACTCCGAACAGGTTTTTATTATATCGCTAAAGAAGCCAATGTGCCCATTCTGTTGGTTGGTTTTGATTTTACAAAACGGGAAGTATCCATGGGGCCGCTCATCTATCCCACTGCAAATGAAGCAGCAGATTTTAAACAGATCATAACTTACTTCTCAACAATTGAAGGAAAGAATCCTGAGCTCGGAATAAAACATCTTATTTGATTTTTAGTTAAATTACCGTCGTTACAACAAAATCAATCAGCATGAGAACAGCATTCAGCCTTTTCCTTTGTCTTTTATTTTCTTATTTACTTACTGCACAGCCCAAACCCATTCCTCAAACAAAAGCAGATGCATGGAAAAAAGAAGTCATGAATGCTGTTGAAGCAAAAGCGAAAGATGCACAGGTTATGGTGGATATGGTGTTCAGTTTTGCAGAGCTGGGTTTCCAGGAAACAGAAACATCTGCTTATCTCATAAAAATTTTAGAGCAGAATGGTTTCACCGTTGAGCGTGGAGTTTCGGGTATGCCAACTGCATGGATTGCCAAGTGGGGAAATGGTAAACCATATATTGCATTAGGCAGTGATGTGGATTGTATTCCTAAAGCTTCACAAAAACCGGGTGTGGCTTTTAAGAGCCCGATTGTAGAAGATGCACCGGGACATGGCGAAGGACATAACTCAGGTTTACCCTTAGTGATACTTGCAGCGATTGAAGTAAAGAAAATCATGGAGCGTGAAAAATTACCCGGCACCTTGATGATATGGCCTGGCATTGCAGAGGAACTGGTTGGTAGCAAAGCATGGTATATCCGTGATGGATTATTTAAAAATGTAGATGCCTGCATCTTTACACATGTTGGAAATAATTTAGGTGTGAGTTGGGGTGATGCAGGAAATAATGGATTGGTGTCTGTTGAATTTCAGTTTGAAGGAAGTTCTGCACACTCGGCTGGTGCACCATGGCGTGGCAAGAGTGCATTGGATGCAGTGGAGTTGATGAATATTGGTTGGAATTATAAAAGGGAACACCTTAAACCAACACAACGTTCACATTATGTAATTACGGATGGTGGTGATCAACCAAATGTTGTTCCATCGAAAGCAGCCGTGTGGTATTATTTCCGTGAACGTACATATGAAGACATCAAATCAATGTATGAAGATGGCATTCGTATTGCCAATGGCGCAGCCATGATGACGAATACAACAGTGAAACATCGTTTACTCGGAACTGCATGGCCGGGGCATTTTAATAAATCCATTGCAGAAGCCATGTATAAGAATATTAAAACAGTTGGCTTACCCACCTGGAGCAACGATGATCAGGCATTGGCAAGAGCTGTACAAAAATTAGTGAGTGCTCCCAAAAAAGATCAACGTGGAAATGTGATTGACGGCTTAGCTATAAAGCTTGATACATTAAACGGACCAGTTCAATTTTCATGGGGAAGTGGTAGTGATGATATTGCTGATATAGGATGGAATGTTCCAACTGTTGTATTACGTTATCCTTCCAATATTCCCGGCACACCGGGTCATAATTGGGCCGATGGCATTGCCATGGCTACACCCATTGCACATAAAGGTGTAGTAAATGGAAGCAAAGTAGTTGCTTCTACATTGATTGATATGCTCACCAATCCAAAGATTATTACTGATGCATGGGATTATCACAAAAATGTGCAAACAAAAGATGTAAAGTATATACCATTTGTGGAGAAGAACACGCCACCGGCAACTTTTCTCAATACAAAAATCATGGAACAGTTCAGGCCACAGTTGAAGAAATATTATTACGACCCATCGAAGTACAATACGTATTTAGAGCAATTGGGTATCACATATCCAACATTAGAGAAGAAAGATTAAGAATGATTGATTTAAAAAATGTGAGACCAGCTAAAAAAACGGTGCTCATTTAATATCTTCAAACATGCCGGTCTGTTTGTTCTTGCGCACATTATCCCAATGAAAAAAGCGTCCGTTCATTGCTACATAAACACCATGTGGTAATGATTGTGCAAAGGCCAATGCACTGCCCAGATTAAAAAGGCCATCACTACTACCAAACTTGATGGGGATCATGGCGCCTGTAAGCACAACTGTTTTGTCTTTTATTCTGGATGCCAGTATTTTAGCCGTGTCTGTCATGGTATCAGTTCCATGTGTAATAACGATTTTATTCTCCTCACATTGAATACATTGATGAACGATGAGGTCACGGTCTTCATCCGTCATTTCAAGGCTGTCGATCATCATGAGTGTTCTTATTTCAACCTTTACTCTGCAACGGCCCATTTCCAGCAGGTCATGCATATGGGTACTCTTGAAATAAAGTTGCCCTGTTATTTCATTATACTCTTTATCGAATGTGCCACCGGTAATAAAGATCCGAACTGCCATGCTGCTTGATTTATTGCGGTGAAATTAATAAAAGCATTTAACACACAATCCTGTTTACAAAAAAAGGGGCACTTTTCAGTACCCCGGTCATCATCATCAAAACTTATACATTAAATAACAAGACCTGAAGCATTGATATAATTTACCAATGCGGCACTATTCTTCAGGTTTAATTTTTTAAGAATATTGTGGCGATGAACTTCCACAGTTTTCAGTGAAATACTCAGCTGGGCTGCAATTTCTTTTGAAGATAGCCCATCTTTAATATGTTTGATTACATCCAGCTCACGAGAAGAAAGAGTATTGGCACCTGTTGCATTATCTTCTTCAAATATCTGCTCAGATAAAATTGTTTTTACTTCACTACAAATAAATCGTCTTCCTGCATTCACTTCCATAATGGCTTCAAACATTTCCTGCTGTGGTGAGTTTTTTGTTACATAGCCCATTGCTCCCAGCTTGAGTAATTTTTTTACATATGCAGGTTGGGAATGCATGGAAACTCCAATGATTTTTGTGGATGGAGAAAATTTACGTATTTGTTCTGTTGCTTCAATGCCATTAGTTGGTGACATATTGATATCAAGCAACGCAATTTTCGGGCGCAGTTTCTGAGCCATCTCAATGGCCTCTTCTCCATTACTGCACTGAGCAATAACTGTGAACCTTGCATCACTGTTTAAAATAAAGCTCCATGTTTCACGAATGAGTTTATGATCGTCTGCGATTAATACTGAAATTTTTTCCATGATTGATGTTTTTAAGTGTTAAGTGGAATTTGAACTTTTAATTTGCACCCTTTTTTAGGGGTGGATATAATTTCAGCGGTGCCGTTTTGCAGCACAGCCCTGTTTTTAATATTTTCGAGGCCCAGGCCTTTTTTAATGATGTTGATATCAAAACCCTTTCCATTGTCCTCAACTACTAAATTTATAAGATTACCCTCTCCGGATAATTCAATAGATACTTTACTCGCATCAGCATGTTTTATAATATTGTTCAATTGTTCCTGTAAAATTCTGTAGAAAGTAAGCTTTAAGCTTTCTTCCATTTTATGTTCAACATCGGGGTCAGAATAAAAAAGAATATCAATACTACCCAGTGCCTCTATGCTTTCAATAAGATCATTGATCGATGGAATCAACCCAAGGTCAGTTATACTTGTTGGTACAAGCGAGCGGGATAAATTCCTGATTTCAGAAATAACGGTATTAATATGTTTTGTGCCCCTGTCAATCAAATCAACCGGGTCATCCAGTTTTTGCCGGAGCATTTCAAGATAGAGCTTGGTTGTAGTGAGTAACTGGCTTACATTATCATGCAATTCTTTTCCAATTTCTGCCCGTTCTTTTTCCTGGGCAGAAATTGCTGCCTGTGCAATAAGGTTCTGCCTGTTACGCTCTTTCACTAAAAACTCCTGCTCTAATTTTTTCCGTTCAGAAATATCCTGCATAGCGCCCACCATGCGCACGGGTTTGTTTTCATTGTCGAAGATCAGGTAGCCTTTATCCAGTACAGAAGCATAGCTGCCGTCTTTGCGTTTAAACCGGTATTCGTGTGTCCAGAAAGGTGTGGCATGTTGCAATAAAAAACTATTGAAACTTTTTACAACTTCCGCTCTTTCATCTTCGTAAATATTTTCTTCCCAGAAATCAATCCCTATTTTTGCATCACCAAAATCATGTCCAAACAAAATCTTATACCCTTCGCTCCATGTTAGTTTATTGCTTATAAGATCAAGATCCCAAATGGCTTCATTGGTTGCTTTTGTTACCAGTTCGTACCGTTCATTGCTGATCTTTAATTTTTCTGCAAACTCCTTTTGTTCTGTAATATCCTGCATTGATCCCACCATTCTGATAGGGTTATTTGTTTTATCAAAAATCAGGTATCCCTGGTCGGCCACGTAAGCATAGGAGCCATCAAGACGTTGAAAACGGTATTCACATTGCCAGTGTGGTGCATCTTTTTGTGCAAAAAAATCACTAAGCATATTCATTACTCTTGCCTTGTCTGCAAGATGTAGTTTGGATTCCCAAAAACTAAGCCCGGAATGTTCTTTATCTGTATCATAGCCAAACAATACTTTATAACCTTTACTTCTCGTAATGGTTTGATTGATGAGATCATAATCCCAGATGGCCTCATTGGCTGCTTTTTTAATGAGCTCATATCGTTCATTGCTCATTTTTATTTCTTCAGCAGCTTTTTTCTGTGCAGTAATATCCCGATGAGATGCAATGACCATTCCTTCCTTCATCAGCGAAGTTGCGGTCCATGCAACCCATTTCAATTCACCAGTTTTGGTGATTATCCTGTTTTCAAAGTAGGGCACGGCTTTGCCGTTGCTCAATTCCTTTAATTTTTCCAGAACAACACTTTTATCCTCTTCATGTACATAACTGAGTGGATGAATATATTTTGCTTCTTCCAGAGTATAACCTGAAAATTCTTCAAAAGCCTTATTCACTTTTTTATACTTTCCATCTAAGCCGGCGATAGTTAAGATATCGCTGCTGATATTGAAAAACCTATCTAATACCAGATCATTCTTTCGTTTTTCAATTTCTGCTCCCAATAAATTTGCTATAACACTCAATAAATTTGCTTCTGCCTGATTGTATGGTTTTTTTTGAAAGTTGTGGAAGACAAGGCAACATATAACCTGTCCACTGTTAATAATCGGAACAGCAAGTGTAGATTTAAAGCCACTCTCAACAGCCAATTCTTTTCGTTGATAGGAATGCCCCGCCTCAAGGTTTTCAATCCAATGAGGCTTTAGTGTATGATAGGAAGGGATATTTTTAAAATCGTTAATGGTAAATGAAAGCTCCTGCGACGCTACCAGGAATTTTTCCAGCATTTCATTCGGAGTATCGTCATAATCCGTTACTTTTCTATTGATCATTATTTCATCAAAGTTAGGAATCCAAAGTTCAGCCAGATCCCATCCTGCAAAGACCCTTATCCGTTTGATGGCTGCAGATAAATTCTGCTCCAAAGTATTAGGTTGAATTAAAATTTCTGAAACATCATATCCCAATTGGTTTTCTTCACGAACTCTTTTAGCTTCGGTAACATCTGTTACTACCAGTAACATGCAACTCATGTCAGCGTATTCAATTACTCTTTTTTCTATTGATGCAAAAAAAGTATCAGCATTTTTTGTTTGATGTTTTAAGATCTCTCCATTTATATAAACAGTTGCCAGGTCGGCACAGGTAATATTGTCACTGAAAAGTTCACATACACTTATTTGGGCAAACTCTGCACGTGAATAACCGTATTTTTCAATTGCATGGTTATTTACATCAACAACTTTTTTATGGTCCGGGCTCACAACTAATAACGGCAAGGGAAGCTGCTGAAAAAAAGATTTATACCGAAGCTCATTGACTGCAAGAGCTTCCTCTGATTGCTTGCGAAATGAAATGTCATTAAGATTGATCAGCATGCCTTTTACCAGAGGATTATCAAATAAGCTTTTCCCTTTTGCTTCGGTCCAGAGCCAGCTCCCGTCTTTCTTACGAAAACGAATATCTATTGCATGATTTTCATCGGGGCTATTAAACTCTTCTTCAAAAGCTTTAACAGCTAATTTCAAATCATCGGGGTGAACAAATGAGAATCCATTTTGCCCAATAACCTCTTGTGGTTCATAACCCAAAACTTTTTTAATATTGGAAGAACAGTAGGTGATTAGATTGGATTGATCAGTTAGTAAAATGATATCAATGCTGTTAGATAAAAGGCACTCAAACATTTCATCTTTTACAAGTACTGCCTGCTTGTACGTTGATGCTTCTTTCTTACTTACTACTTCATGGGTGATATCATACCCCATACATTGCAAACACAAAACATCCTCTTCTGGATGCCGAACAACGGTCAATTCCCATCGGCCACATTGGTATTCACCACCCGCCTGTTGTTTCCTGACATCAATTAAATAAGGCTTAGAGGAGTTTGAAAAGCACCAGTTGACCGCATTGATAAAATTGTCCCTGTCATCAGGGTGAACGATGCTTAAAGTTGATTTTCCTTGAAGATCGATCTCTTTAATCATGAATTTTTGAAGAAAATGTTCATTAGCAGCTATATAGCGGCCATTTTCGTGTACCAGTGTATAATAAAACTGGATTGAGTTGGTGAAGATTTCAGGTATATGATCTAAACTTTGCAATTAATATTGGATATATGCAAAGGTAAAATAAAACACTTAGCTATTTGTAGTATAAAATACTTTTTACAGGACGTATTATTTACAGTTTATAGTCAAAAAAAGTCAGGCGGCTTACAGGATTACATAAATACAAGTAAAACACGATGGCTTTATTATCTAATCTAAATAAAAACACAATAGTAAAATGATGGCTCTCACAATCCTGCAGCATTTCTTATTTCCGTTCATCCAATCTTCTTTTTCAAAAATAAATTTTCACTTACCTTAATCGCTCATTTTATAAAAATCAACTGCAACATGAGAAGATTAGTCTTATTTACCTGGCTATTGCTTTGTACAGCTTTAACCAGGGCGCAGGAAACTTATCCTGTAAATGGTGTGGCCGATAACCGGAGGGGCTCTTATGCTTTTATTAATGCTACAATTGTAAAAGATGGGTCCGCTACCATCAGCAATGCAACGCTGCTTGTAAAAGATGGAAAAATTACAGCTGTTGGAACCAATGTTTCTGTTCCTGATGATGCAGTAGTGGTAGATTGTAAAGGCAAATACATTTATCCTTCCTTTATTGACATTTATGCTGATTATGGCATGCCGGTTATACAACGTACACAGGGAGGTTTCAACTTCAATGCCCCGGCTCAACTAACCAGCAATCAAAAAGGCCCCTTTGGATGGAACCAGGCACTTCGCACTGATATAAATGCAGCCGGTATTTTTACAGCAGATGATACCAAAGGAAAAAACCTGCGTGAAAGTGGATTTGGTTCTGTACTTACGCATCAACGAGATGGTATTGCAAGAGGCACGGGTGCATTTGTAACGTTGGCAAATGAAAAAGAAAACAAAGTTGTTTTGAAGGAAAAAGCCTCTGCTCATTATTCCTTCAGCAAAGGAAGTTCTACACAAACTTATCCGCAATCGGTTATGGGTAGCATTGCATTGCTGCGTCAAAGCTATCTCGATGCACAATGGTATAAGAACAATCCGTTAGCTGAAGGTGTAAACTTAACATTGAAGTATTGGAACGAACAACAAAATCTTCCGCAGATTTTTGAAGCTACTGATAAATGGAGTGTAGTGAGGGCCGATAGAATTGGCGATGAGTTTGGTGTACAGTACATTATTAAAGCAGGTGGTAATGAATACCAGCGCATCAATGAAATGGCCGGCACAAAAGCAACCTTCATCCTTTCTTTGAATTACCCTGCTGCCATGGATATTGAAGATCCGCATGATGCAAGATTTGTTGCATTAACCGATATGAAACATTGGGAAATGGCACCGGCTAATGCAGGCATGTTTGAAAAAGCAGGTATCAATTTTTGTTTAACAAGTTCAGATCTGCGTGATGTAAAACAATTCCTTGCCAATCTCCGCAAAGCCATTGATTATGGTTTAAGTGAAAGCAAGGCATTTGATGCATTAACAAAAAATCCTGCAACAGTATTAGGTGTATATGATATAGTAGGAAGTTTAGAAGCTGGTAAAATTGCCAATTTCTTAATTACTTCAGGTCCTGTTTTTTCTGAAAAAACAATCATCTATCAAAACTGGGTGCAGGGTCAAAAATATGCCGTAAAAGAAGAATTGTGGAATGATGTAAAAGGCATTTATAACTTAACGGTTAACACACCGGGTGCTGCTAAGAATTATATAGTGGATGTAAAGAGCAGCAGCAGCGCCAATGTTATTGCAAAAGATACAGTGCCGGGTCGTTTTACATTTGATGGCAAACAGGTAAAATTAAATTTTCCTGAAGCAAAAGGAAGCAGGAACAATATCCGCCTCAGCGGTATTGCTAATGATAAATTATGGAGTGGTATTGGTGATGATGCAAATGGCAACCGTTTTACATGGACCGCTGTTTTCAGCAAAGACTCAGAAACAAAAGCGGATAGCATCAAACCAAAAATGGCACCTAAGATGGGCAAGCTTACGTATCCTTTTAATGGTTATGGTTTTGAAGAAATGCCCAAACAGGAAACGATCTTAATAAAAAATGCAACTGTATGGACCAATGAAAAAGAAGGTGTTCTTTTAAATACTGATGTATTACTCAAAAATGGCAAAATCGCTGCTATTGGCAAAAATTTAAGTGATGCAGGTACAAAAGTCATTGATGGCACGGGCAAGCATTTAACAGCAGGTATTATTGATGAACACTCACATATTGCTGCATCATCTATTAATGAAGGTGGTCAAAGTGTTACATCAGAAGTGCGTATTGCTGATAACCTGAACCCTGATGATATCAATATCTATCGCCAGTTAAGCGGTGGCGTTACTTCATCGCATATCCTGCACGGCTCTGCAAATACAATTGGTGGCCAAACACAACTGATCAAACTGCGTTGGGGTGCTAATGATGATGGATTGAAATTCCAGGGCTGGACTGGTTTTATAAAATTTGCATTAGGCGAAAACGTTAAACGTTCAGGTTCTACTCAAAACAACCGCTTCCCCGATACACGTATGGGTGTGAGCCAGGTATTGATTGATGCCTTTACACGTGCAAAAGAATACGAAGCAGCCTGGAAAAAGTTTGATGATGATAAGAAAAAAAACCCAAAAGCGCTTGGGCCACGCCGTGATCTTGAGCTGGATGCTCTTGTTGAGATCATGAATAAAAAACGTTTTATTACATGTCACTCCTATGTGCAAAGTGAAATCACGGATATGATTCGTGTTGCTGACAGGTTTGGCTTTACACTCAACACCTTTACACATATCCTGGAAGGTTATAAGGTGGCAGATAAAATGAAACAGCATGGTGCTGCTGCATCAACCTTCAGCGATTGGTGGAATTATAAAATGGAAGTGCTGGATGCTATCCCTGCAAACGCAACCATTATGCAAAAAGTTGGTTTAAATGTGGCCATCAATTCAGATGATGCCGAAATGGCCCGTCATTTAAATCATGAAGCAGCGAAAAGCATCAAGTATGGCGGCATGAGCGAAGAAGACGCATTGAAAATGGTTACTCTCAACCCTGCAAAAATGTTGCATGTTGATAATAAGGTGGGTAGCATTGTTGTGGGAAAAGATGCTGATGTGGTGTTGTGGAGCGATCATCCGTTGAGCATTTATTCAAAAGCAGAAAAAACAATTGTAGATGGTATCATTTATTACGATCGGGAAAAAGACAAACAGTTGCGTATTGATTTAGCCAAAGAACGTGCAAGACTGATGGCAAAAATGATCGGTGAAAAAAGGGCCGGTATGCCTACTGTTCCGTTTGCACCCAGTATGGAATTAATGCACACCTGCACAGATCATTATCACAAACATGGTTTGCTGGTAATTGATGCAGAAGAGAATGATCAAAATGGTAACCAATAAAATTTAAGACAATGAAGAAGATATTATTTATAACACAAATGCTGGTTCTGTCGGTTGCCGTCTTTGCTCAGGACGATGTATATCCGGCAAAATCACAAACAGAGAAAATTACATTGGCCAATGCAACCGTTCATGTAGGAAATGGAACGGTGATTGCAAATGGTTTTGTAACATTTGAAAACGGCAAGATCACAACTGTTGGCGCAAGCGCACCTGCTGCTCCTGGTAAGGTTATAGACATTAAAGGCAAGCATGTATATCCCGGACTCATTCTTTCCATTTCACAATTGGGTTTGGTTGAAATAAGCAGTGTACGGGCAACCATTGATCAAACAGAACTTGGTTTATATAATCCAAATATCCGTTCAATTGTAGCGTACAATTCTGATTCTAAAGTGATCAACACACTTAAGAGCAATGGGATATTATTTGCGAATGTTGTTCCGCAAGGCGCCACCATCAGCGGATCATCATCCGTTGTTCAACTGGATGCATGGAATTGGGAAGATGCTATTTACAGAGCCGATGGACAGGTACATATGAACATGCCATCGTTGTTCTTTCGCCCCAACCCTTTTGCAGCATTTTTAGGATTGGCTGAAACACGCAATGCCAATGATGTAATTAAAGAAGGATTGAATCGTATTGAAGAGATCAAAAACTTTTTCCGTGAAGCAAGAGGTTATGGTAAAGAAACATCACACAACAAAACCAACCTGAAGTTTGAAGCTGTAAAAGGTTTGTTTGAAAAGAAACAAAAACTGTTTGTGCATTGCGATATTGTAAAAGAGATGCTTGTTGCTGTTGATTTTGCAAAAGAGTTTGGTTTTGATGTGGTTATTGTTGGTGCAAGTGAAAGCTGGCAAATTGCAGATTTACTTAAACAAAACAATATTGCTGTTATTCTTGGTCAGCAACATAGTTTGCCTACAATGGCTGACGACGATGTGGATCAACCATACAAATCGGCCACTTATCTGCAGAATGCAGGTGTCTTATATGCCATCAATGATGAAGATGGTTCTACACGTGGCCGAAATCTTCCATTCAATGCAGGTACAGCAGTTGCCTATGGTATTACTAAAGAACAGGCT
>JBKJNM010000082.1:0-9127 GCA_046593655.1 Lacibacter sp.
CTGTCCATAAAATACATGTCGTGCAAAAAAATAGGTTGCATTGCCCATTTGTTTATGCATTCCGGTGTTTAATAACATCATTAATGAGTCCATCATAATCCTTTTTTCTTTTCTTAATTGGACGTAGGACTCAAGGTCAGCTGTATCTGCTTTTAAATCCTCAATTAATAAATGAATATATTTTTTCTCCCGTTGATTCTCGATGGTGTGTTCCAATTGATACTCTGCCAAAAACCCACAAAACACAGCGAGAAACAACATTAAAAATTCCCAAAAATAATTTTTCCAGTTTTTCCCTGCCCGTCCGGCAGGCGGGTTTCCGTGGCTTTCGTGGGTATGATGATGTACTTCCATATTTTCTTCAGTTAATGGTTGTGAGTTGATGGTTGAAAGTTGCTCAGCTTCGGCAATAGTTTCAGCAGATGAAACTGTTTTATCTGTTGGTTCATTATTTACCAGTTGCTCTTGCGGAATTTCTTCAGGTGATATTTTATTTTCTTCACTCATATTATTCTAGGTGATATTCTTTTTTTAAGCCTTCAATAACATTATGAGCTTTTGCCCTCATAGTTATAATATCATTTACAATAACCTTATAATTCCGTGAAGAATTATAAGCCCAGTTCTTTAGTTCAAACAAAATATTCTTATCATAAGTGTATAATGGATAATCGGTATTTATAAAGCTATCCAGTCTTGCATTGTTTATCGTAAACCCCTTTACTGTAGAATCTCTTGCTAAAGCAGGATCATTATCAAGGATATTAAAGTAATCCTGGTAAAAAACCTTTTGCACCAGGTTCCAGTTCTGAGTTTTTTCTGGCTCGTATTTATTCTGAAGCATATAAATTACACGGACTGATTCTTCATAGCTCAGAATTTTCCGAATTAAAGCAGGATTACTAATGTAACGCAGGGCGCCTGAACTTTTTAATTGTTGCAGCGTAGCATCTCTGGAAATAATACTCCAGCGCCAACCTGACCAGTATTCATAATAATAGAGTTTTCCACCAGGAATTTTTGTGATATTATTATAACTTAAAAGCCGGGCAAGACTGTCGCCGGCTGTAATGATATTATTCAAAACCTCTTCTGCTTTGTTTAATTCTGCAATATCAAAACGCAGATCATCAATCAATAGTTTTGCATATTCTTTTGCTCTTTTCTTTTCTATGAAATGCTCCCGTTGGTTCTCAGCCAAAAATCCGCAGAACACTGCGAGGAATAACATTAAAAATTCCCAGAAATAAGATTTCCAGTTTTTCATTCCGTGTGCTGTATGAGCATGATGATGTATTTCCATTTCTTGTATGGTTGAAGGTTGTTCAGTCCCGCTTGAGGGCGGGATTTCGTTATTCTCAGCTTCGGGAACAGGTTCAGCAGCAGATGAAATAGTTTCATCAGGAATATTTTTCTGCTCTTTATTTGATTCGATGTTTTTGTTTTCTTCCATCGATTCTTTTTTTTTGATGATTTACTTCCAGAACTGCATTTCAGCCTTTGTATTGATTAATTGTTGCTGTGTTTGTTCATATCCTTTCTGTAGAATCTGTTGCCAATGCCCCCAATCTAAAAATTCATATTCTTTCAAGTCAAGTTCAATAAACAAGGAAACATGGGGTCTGCTTTTTTCCTGCCGGTGTCTGCTGTTAATGGTTATGCTGTTCACAAGAATAGATGATAAGCCAGGTAACTGAATGTTAGTCCTGTTCGTTAATTTGCTCCAGAACATTTCCCATGAGGTAGGGAGTTCTTTTAAATCAATATAAGAAGTTGCCTCCGCCGATAATGAAACGGCAATGATATGCCGTACCGGTTTTTTATACATGGGCTCTACCGGCAGGTTATCAATTACACCACCATCAATATGCAATTGGTTGTTGATGATCACCGGGGGAAACACACCCGGTATGGCAATGCTTGCTTCAACCTGTTGACTGATTAATCCTCTTTCATGCACTACTAATAATGCATTGGAGAAATTGGTAGACACACAAAAACTGTTTACCCAAAGATCTTCGAGGTGGCTATCTGAAAAAACATCGGCAAGAAAGCGACGCATTTTTTTACCCGACATCAATGAAACAAATGGTAGTGTAAGATCATTCGATGTTAGTTTGCGTTCAGCGGCCAACTTACACAATTGGGTTACTTTTTTAATATCAAAATCTGAATGGGTCATGGCAGTACCATATACCGCTCCTGCACTCGTACCTCCTACAAAATCAAACTCAAGTCCGGCTTCCATCAATGCTTTTATTACACCTACATGTGCAAACCCTCTTGCGCCACCACCGCCTAATACAAGTCCAATTGCCTGATGCGTAACAATTCGGCAAAACCGACGGATATCTGCAGCTTTGTTTTCACGAATGTGTAAATGCAAATCAAAGGTTCTTTCTTTGAACCACTTTTTTGTATGCAGGGGTAAAGCGGCATCCTGAGGGTGCAGCAGTAATAAATAGATCCGCTTGTTCATTACATTATCTGTATACAAACCAAGCAGTTTTTCTATTTCATATAAATCGGGGTTTGCATTAAAATCTGTTGCTACAATTACAAGATCGCAATAAGCAATACTTTGTTTGGCCCACTCGGGCGACTCCATATCACAAACCAAAAAGTTGAGCCCGGTTTGTTTGTCCATTTGATCAAAGGCAGCAGGATAATTTTCTTCAGCAAGTGAAAGATGATTGTAGATCTGTATTTCCAATCCCATGGCCAGCAGTTGCTGTTCAATACTGTCCGTATAAGCACTTACATCATTCTGCGGCTGCAGGTTAATGATGGCAATATTTTTTGGTGCCGCATCCATTTTCTTTTGCTGAGCATTTCTTCGCAGGCGTTCAATTACAAACTTTGTAAGTGTAGTTGCAAAGGAGGGAAACTCTTTGATCAATTCCAGGTATTCATCATCTTCTATACGAAGCACAGCAGATTTTCGAAGTGCAACAACAGAAGCACTATGATCTTCTCTGGTGAAAAGTGAAAACTCACCAACCGGTTCTCCTGCAGAAATGTCGCCGAGAATATAAATACCATCTGCCGAATTTTGTAAAGCTCTAAAGCGGCCCGACAATACAATGTAAAAAGCGTTCCCGGTTTCGCCTTGTTGAAAAATATATTGACCTGCTTCTAATTCAATAATTTTTGCGACGGATAATACATGCTCCAGTTGTTCATCACTCATTTTTCCAAATAGGCGAACTAATGACCGGGCTACAAGCTGATGATTCTTATGTTGTTCTTTTATTTGTGGGGTAGAGTGCATGAGGCAATACGTTTATGATGGTTTTTTATTTAAACTATTATTGTTTCTTCATTTCAATTTTTTCGCCATTACCAATAAACTAGGCTTTAACAGGTTTGCCTGATTGATCTACTTCAAATTCAATAAAACGATCTGAGTCATCAGCATAAAAAAATCTTGTCTTTGATTCTGGTTTTAATTCAATGTCAGGAGCGCCATCACGATGACGGTATAATTTGTTATCTTTTTTTATGAGTTCAATGGGAACTGTAGCAATATATTTTCCAACATACATATCAAGAATAGCCGCATCAATCTTTGCTTCTTTAGGCGTATATGATTTTTGTACAGGAAGATTGAACATGATTGAAGAAAGTGCAGTACCCAGCTTGATTGAATTGGAGCCGTTGTTTGAAATAACAACAACACAGAGATCATCATCAGGAAAATAACCGAGGTAAGATGCAAAACCCGGAATACCGCCACTATGCGAAACCCGTTTGTGTGTAGTTAGGCTATCGATTCCAATTCCGTAACCGTATTTGTTTTTATAGGGTGTGATCATTTTTTGCGTACTCGCTGCAGAAAGCACCTGGTTATTATGCAAGGCTTTGGTCCATTGGTATAAATCTTCAACAGTTGAAACCATTGCCCCGGCGCTATAAGGGCCTTCCATAGAAATAAACATGGCCTGTTGCCAAACTCCTTGATTGTTTTTGCCATACCCTCTTGCACGAAACGCCAGTACAGAGTCGAGCCGATCCATGCTTGTATTTTTTAAACCAACTTTTTTAATGATGTTCTCCGTTAAATAGGCAGTGAAATTTTTGCCAGATACTTTTTCAACAATTACACCCAATAAAAAATAACCGGAGTTGCTATAATTCCAGTTAGTGCCGGGCGAAAAATCAAGCGGTTTGTTTTTAAACAGGGCAATCATGGAGTCTGTTGAAAGTGGCAACACTGCTTTGGGCCAGAACTCCTGGATATCCGTATAGTTCTTAATCCCCGACGTATGATTGAGCAACATGTGAACGGTAATACTGTCGCTTTTGGAATAGTCAGGAATATATTTACTCAGCTGATCATTCACACTTAACTTTCCCTGTTCGGCCAGTAATAAAATACAGGCGGCGGCAAATTGTTTGGTAACAGAACCAATGCGGAATTTTGTTTCTGCAGTATTGGGTACGTTCCATTCACGGTCGGCCAGGCCAAATGATTTTTTATAGATAGCTTTTCCTTTTTGCATCAGAAGTACGGTGCCGTTAAATTGTTTTACTATAAACTCTGCCTGAGTGTAATCATCGAGAAGGACAGGATAATTTTTTTGTGCGAATGCTGCAAACGGAAAGCAGAGTAATACGATTAATTTTTTCATTCTGTTTTTGTTTGATGATACTAATTGGCTGTTGTTTTATCTACAGCTATATTATTTCAGGTGATATTCTTTTTTCAATGTTTCTAATAAGTTTTCTACTTGCTGTAACAATAATCTCGCATCCCTACGGTTTCCCTTATTAATTGTTTTAATTAAATACATCTTGTAATTCCATGCATAAAGTTCACGTTTATCAAAAGGTAGCAGTGCAGGGTTTTCTGTAGGCATCTGAGCATTAATATTTGTATCCAGTATGCGGTCAAAAACAAGGGCATTAAAGATTGTGGCAGACGTTGCCCTGTAGTCTTGGAGAAAAGTTTCTTCTAACTCTCCTTGCCGCTGCAAACTTCTTACGCTTACATCATACCTGCCAATACTGTCAGCTACTTCCCGGTTGCGAATCAGGCGAAAGGCACCTGAATTTTTTAATTGCTGCATTGTACCGTCAGTGGGAATAAATCTAAAGGGGCCCGACCGTGATGCCGTTACTGCATAAAAATATAAAATGTTCATGTGAACAGCATTTGAATCGCTATTTAATAAGAATGTTAAGGAATCCAGCCTTCTTTCTCTTGTAATGCGTTGACTAATAATATTCTTAATCCTTGCAGTATCAGCCTTAATATCATTCATTAGCGACCTGATGAATTGTTTTTCCCTATGATGTTCAACATAATTTTCACGTATATTTTCCGCAACAAAGCCGAGGAAAACCGCCAGAAATAACATTAAAAATTCCAATGAATATTCTCCCCACTTCTTTTTGTGTGTTACGTGGTGCGGATGTTTGTGTACTTCCATTTCTTCTGTTTGTGATTGGAGGTTTGTAATTTGTTCTTGTTCTGATGCGGCAACTTCTGCTTCAGGCAAAATCTTTTCTTGAGAAGGAATAATTTTTCCGCTTGAAGACGGGATTTTGCTTTGCTCAGTTTCAGCAATATTTTCAGGAGGTTGTTCTGGCTCTATGTTTTTATTTTCTTCCATTTATTAATTTTTCATCTGGCGATATATAAAGGCACAGGCAAAGCCTATTAATAAATACAGTAAAAATTTGAAGAGCCTGTTTTTCCAAATTATTTTTTGAGCACTCATTTGTTTTTTTATTCCAGGTGATATGCTTTTTTCAGTGTACTTAAAAGAGTAGTAGCCTGCAGGAGCAATTTTTTTGTTTCTCTCCTGTATCCTTTATTTACATTTTTTACGGAAACCATTCTGTAGTTAAACTCATTTAAAAATTGCTGGAAACCAGCTTCTAACGGGGGATCAAAACCAATCCGGATTGGGTTATTATCTGCATCCACCATTTTATTCAATTGGAGTGCATTTAAAATTTTAGGTGCTGTTTCCCGAAAAATATTCACATTATCCTTTTCCTGTTCCGATAATTTTTCCAGAGACCTTTCCGCCACATCATATTTTATAATGCTGTCGGCTACCCAATGTTTTCGTATCAGGCGTAAACCACCGGCATTTTTTAACTGTTGTATGGTACCGTCATTGGGAGTAAACTGATTGAGGGTAATCTGTGGAATGGTAACTGCAATAAAATAAATATGTTTTGTGTGGTTTGCTACATCATCACTGTTGATTAAAAAAAACAGGGAATCCAGTTGTGCCTCACGGCTATACCTGCGGCTGATGATGCTGCGGAGTCTTGCTGTGTCAGCCTTTATATCGTTGATAAGTGAGTTGATAAACTGCTTTTCCCGGATTTTTTCAATTTTATGCTCCAGTTGATATTCTGCTAAAAATCCGCAGAACACAGCGAGGAACAACATTAAAAATTCCCAGATATAGGTTTTCCAGTTTTTCCCTGCCCGTCCGGCAGGCGGGTTTTCATGGCTTTCATGCGAGTGATGATGTACTTCCATTTCGTTTGTTTCTGATGATTGCTGGATGGTGCTGGATGTTTCTGCAGGAGAAAATTCTTTAGGATGCCGGAGTTCACCGGCAGTATTTTGCGGCAATAAATTTTTTTCAGGATCACTATCCTCTAATGGATATTTTTCTTCCATGCAGCAGCAGTTAATTTTGGATGGGCAGGATCAAAAGAGGAATTGCAAGGAATGGATAAGATTACCTAAGATAAACGGTTTTACTAAACTTTACGGTAGTTTTTGTTACCTGGAAAGACGAGTAACAAACAGGCACAATCATTAGTCAACAACTTCATAAATCACCACAGGAGTGGCCTTGTTTTTTAAAACAATGGCATCTACCTTTCTGCAGTTAAAGGATTCCTTTACCTGTTCATATGCTTTTTCGCTGATCATGATCTGGCCGGGGCCGGCAACAGATTGTAAACGTTGTGCGGTGTTCACGGTATCGCCAATAACGGTGTAATCTAAGCGCCTGAGACTGGCCGAACCGATATTGCCCGAAATCATTTCACCCGTGTTGATGCCGATGGAAACATTTGGTACAAAAGACACATTTTCAGAAAAAGAAGGTAGCTGATTGATCTTTGCCCTTACTGCCAAGGCGGCATCCAGTGCCCTGTCTAAATGAAAATTGCCTTTGAACACGGCCATGATGGCATCACCAATAAATTTATCAATATAACCAGTCTGCTGTATCACCTCTTTTGCAATTACATCAAAATAACTGTTCAATAGCTTTACAACCGTATCAGGCGATTCGTTTTCACTGATGGAAGTAAAACTGCAGATGTCGATAAATACAACAGAGGCTTCCACTGTTTCATTGGCGAGTAGCGATGTTTCAAATTCACGGCCACCCATAAATTTGAGTACCGTTTCATCCACATACATCTTCAGAATATTATTTTCTTTAATGGCTTTCAATGTTTCTTTGATCTGCAGTACATGTTTTAAGGTTTTATCCATGGTGAGCTGCAGGTCATCAAAGTTCACAGGCTTGGTAATAAAATCAAATGCTCCACGGTTCATAGCCGTGCGGATGTTTTCCATATCACCATAGGCTGACACAATCACCGATTTAATTAAGGGATTGGATTCACTTAAACGGCTGAGCAACGTTAACCCATCCATCTCAGGCATATTAATATCGCTCAGTACAATATCAATATCAGGATTTTGCTGAATTTTATCCAACGCATCATTTCCATTAATGGCAAATACAAATTCGTATTCCTGCTCCCTTATCTTTTGACGAAATTTTTGTTTAATGAGGACTTCTAAATCCGCCTCATCATCAGCCACTAAGATTTTTGCCATTAGTTGATAGTTTTAAGTTTTTCTTTTAAAGCAGTAAAATCAACGGGTTTGGTTAAAAAATCATCGGCACCTAATTCTTTTGCTATATTAAAATTTTCTGCATCGCCATAAGCAGTGATCATCATTACTACAGGCGGCGGCTTATGATATTTTTGCTTGATGTGTTCCAGCAACTGGAGACCACTCATGCCGGGCATGTTAATGTCGGATAAAATGAGCACTGCTTCATGTTCGTGCCGGTTGAGATACACCAAGGCATCTTCACCTGAAAAGGCAAAAACAAACTCAATTTCCCCGTTTTTGATTTCTTTCCGGAAGCGTTGTTCAAAAAGGGTTTGAACATCTTTTTCATCATCAACCACTAAAATTTTCATTGTTTGAATATAAGTTTTATACAGGTAATATAATGATGAATTCTGAACCTTCACCTTTTTTTCCTGCTCTGCGCTGACGCTTCGGCAGGCAGGGTTTCCACTCCTGTTTGCCGACAGGCAGGTCCGTGATTCAGACAACAGGCAATTGAATAATAAACGTTGTTCCCTCATTCTCTTTTCCTGCCTGCGCTGCCGCTTCGGCAGACAGGGTTTCCACTTTCAATTCTCCACCATGTGCTTTTACAATATCATAACTCAATGATAATCCCAATCCTGTTCCTTGGCCGGTTGGTTTTGTTGTAAAGAAAGGTTGAAAAATTTTATCTAATGCTTTTGGAAGGATGCCGTTACCGTTGTCACTCACCTTTATTTCTACTTTGTCATTTATCTTTTTTGTACTGATGGAAACTGTTGGCTCATAATTTTCGATTCCTAATTTCTTTTTTTCTTCTACGGCATAAAAAGCATTGTTGATTAAATTCAATACTACTCTTCCTATATCCTGCGGAATGATATTGATGTTACCGATTGATTTATCAAAATCTGTTTTCATTGTGGCGTTGAATGATTTGTCTTTGGCTCTTAACCCATGATAGGAGAGACGTAAATATTCATCACACAAAGCATTAATATCGGTTGGTTCTTTTACACCGCTGCTGCTGCGGCTATGTTGCAACATGCCTTTTACTATGGCATCGGCACGTTTGCCATGATGATTTATTTTTTGTTCATTTTCTTTAATGTCGTTAAGAATTATTTTTGCTTCACCAATATTTCCTTTGTCTATTTCCTGACTGGCTTCATCTATCAATTCAGTATTTACTTCTGAAAAATTATTAACAAAGTTTAACGGGTTTTGAATTTCGTGTGCAATGCCTGCAGTCAGTTCTCCAAGGCTGGCCATTTTTTCGGATTGGATGAGTTG
>JBKJNM010000167.1:0-2564 GCA_046593655.1 Lacibacter sp.
CAAACTTTACTTACAACCTGAGTGGGACAAGGCTTCTCAAGTAACACCCCTCATCATTGATTACATCAAAGCCAACCCGAAATGGGAACTGAGTTTGCAAATTCACAAATACATCAACGTACCTTAACACGATCTTTTTTTATAATTTGTTATATTGAACCACAAATTCAATGCAATTGAAAAAACTATTTACTGTTATAAGTATTTTCATCTGTTCAATCGTTTCAGCGCAATGGTACGATCCCGCTAAAGTAAATGTAAAGCTGGGTTACAAATACAGTGAAGCATTAAATGAAGCAAGAGGCCGCAATTATGCAAAGGCTTTACAATTACTCGATGAATGTATTGCAACAGATAGCAGGTTTGCAGATGCCTGGTTAAGTAAAGCAGGTGTTTACTCCGAACAAAAGAAATATAAACAATCTGTTGAAACTTATGGCACTGCACGCAACCTCGATTCAGTTTATTTCAAAACATTCCTTCTTCCTTACTCCATTGCATTAGCGGGCAATGGTGAGTTTAATAAAGCCTTGAATGCAATTAGTGAATTTTTACAAAAGCCGAATCTGAATGAACGTATCATCAAATCAGCCGAGTATAGAAAAAAGAGTTACCAGTTTGCAACGGAATATCAAACAAAATTTCCGCAGGGTGATTATATTTTTACGCCACAGAATTTAGGTGATAACATTAATACAAAATTGCTTGAATATTTCCCTTCTGTTACAATAGATGCCAATACATTAGTATTTACAAGAAGAATTGGTCATGAAGATTTTTTTGTTAGCGAAAAAAAGAATGGCTTGTGGACCAAGGCTGAACCGTTGCCCGGCAATCTCAATACGGAAGAAAACGAAGGTGCTCAAACTATTTCCCAAGATGGAAAGATGCTCATCTTCACCGGTTGTAATATGCAGGATGGACAAGGAAGTTGTGATCTCTATTTTTCTTATCTCACTAAAAATGGCTGGGGCGAACGAATTAATTTAGGAAGGATCATTAATACAGAGTACTGGGAAAGTCAACCAAGTTTATCGCCAGATAAAAGAGCATTATATTTTGCTGCCCGTGACCCATCAGGTTATGGAGGAAGTGATTTATTTGTAAGTTATCTGCAACCGAATGGAAGTTGGGGAACGCCGAAAAATTTGGGGCCTGAGATCAATACAAGTGCAGATGAAAGCTGCCCATTTATTCATGCGGATAATCAAACATTTTATTTTACCAGCAGTGGCCACCAGGGCTATGGGGGAACAGATTTATTCTTTCTGCGCAAGCAACCCGATGGAAGCTGGAGCAAACCTCAAAATCTCGGATACCCGGTTAATACCATTGATGATGAAGGATCACTTGTAATTGCAAGTGATGGAAAAACGGCTTACTATGCAAGTGATGGAGCTGATAGCAGGGGAGGGCTTGACATTTATAGTTTTGAACTACCGGTTCCGGACAGGCCAAGTAAAACATTATGGGTAAAAGGAAATGTGTTTGATCAAAAAACAAAACTCGGATTACCTTCTGCAGTGGAGCTCATCAATTTATCAACTGCACAAACAAACAGTAAAGTACAAACAGATGAGGAAGGAAACTATCTCATTACCTTGCCTGTTGGTGATGATTATGTATTTAATGTAAACAGGAAAGGTTATTTGTTTTACTCGGGAAATTTTTCACTCAAACAACATTCAACCGATACTATTTATACCATCAACATCCCCTTGATACCAATAGAAGTAAATGCAAGTATTGTTTTGCAGAATATTTTCTTTGATACCAAACAATCAGTGTTAAAACCAGAATCGATGATTGAACTGGACAAAGTGATTCAACTATTGAAAGACAACCCTACCATTAAAATTGAGATCGGCGGGTACACTGATAATGTGGGTAAGCCTGCAGACAATCTGGTGTTATCCAACAGCCGTGCAAAATCGGTCATTAATTATTTTCTTTATAAAGGCATTCCAATTGCTCGGTTAACTTCAAAAGGTTTTGGTGAAACCAAACCATTGGCCGATAATAAAACAGAGAAAGGAAGATCAAAAAACAGGCGTACAGAACTGAAGGTGTTAAGCAAATAATGTATTTTCATGATACATGAACACCGATCTGCAATACCAGCTAGCTTTAACTCAAGTGCCGCATATTGGTTGTGTCCATGCAAAAATTTTAGCGGATCAGTTTGGATCTGCTGAGCAGATTTTCAAAGCAAAAAAATCTTTACTGGAAAAGATTGAAGGCATTGGTGAAGTAAGAGCCAATAGCATTAAGTATTTCAATGCATTCAAGGAACAGGAAGAAGAAATCAGCTTTATTGAAAAGTATAAGATCAAACCACTCTTCATTTCAGATGAAGATTATCCCAAACGTTTATTGCATTGTTACGACCCTCCCACCTTATTATTTTATAGAGGTACTGCAAACCTGAATGCTGCAAAGATCATTTCCATCATTGGTACAAGAAGCAATACCGACTACGGAAAAATGATCGCAGAAAAAATTCTGGATGAACTTGCAATCCATCAACCATTAGTTGTAAGTGGATTGGCTTATGGTGTTGATGC
>JBKJNM010000031.1:0-2948 GCA_046593655.1 Lacibacter sp.
GAGATGTATAAAAATTGATCCAGGCAAGTGGGACGTGTGTTTTCTTATCGCAGGGAACTATTTGTATGCCGCTTTTACTATCTGTGTAGTTATCATCATTGATTACCAAATCAAACAAATTGAATGGCAGGGATTGATTTCTTTTATTGATAATACGGATATCGCCATTCGACTTTGCTGTAATATAGTTGGAAGTTCCCCTTTCTGCCCATTTTTCCAGCTTTACATTTATTGCCTCTACCGCTTTTACAAAAAGGGTATCCTGTGCAGGAAGCAGAATACTGTTGCAGGTTAGCAAAACCAGTAACAGTAATAAAGATTGTTTCATTAGTGCGTATTTAAATTATATCGCTAAAAGTATTTCAATTTCGGCCCTTCACAATACCACCAAAGGGGTATTTTAGGTACGTTGCTTGGTTTCTATCTTGTAGCTGTTACATTTGTTTACCAAATTATTCTAACTGCCATCCTTACACGTTTATCATACAATCTACTTTTTTTATTCCTTTTAACAGGACCTGTTGCATCGGCACAGGTTTATTTTTTTGAAAATGAACAAACGCTTTTGATTGACCGCAACGAGGTTCATATATATATTGATACTTCTACGAACCGTAGTTTAGAGCGGTATGAGCAGATCAAAAATAAGCTGGAACCCCTGGGCGAAAACAAGATTAACCTCAGCTACCAGAATGCCATGTTGTGGCTACAGATAACACTCTCAGCAATGAGGAACAGCACGGATATTAATCATATCATGCTCCGTAACCCACATATCAATTATCTGCAGGCATGGATCTTTCGGGGCAATAGTTTGATACAAAGTTTTAGTCCCACAGGTGATCATTATCCATTCAGCAGCCGCACACTTTATCATGCAGATTTTGTATTTCCTGTTTCCTTTGTAAACAGCAGCGATCAGTCTGTTTTGTTATTGATTGATAAAAGGAATGAACAGCTGAATATTCCCATTCATTTTGTAAGTGAAAATGGTTTTGACTCTTACAGCAGAAGAAAAAATTTACTCGCAGGTTTAATGATGGGTATGGGGTTGTTCCTCTTTCTCTTCAGCTTTTTTCTTTTTTATACCATGCGTGAACGTTTGTATGTGTATTATGGTTTGTATATCCTGATGATATTCTTTTATATTTTCAGTGATTACGGCTATTCCTTCATGTACCTGTTTCCCAATCATCCGTTTCCTGCAGATTTTACAAGGCCCATGGCCATCAGTCTTGCATCACCTTTATACATGCTCTTTGCGCTGAACCTGCACAGCATCAAACAAAAACTGCCGATACATTATAAATGGGCAGTGCGTTATTTAATGCTTTATTTCATTAGCCTGCTCATTAGTTTATTCCTGATGCCAGATACAGGGTTCATTCGAATGGTATTGGTTTGGCTGATGCAGATCTACCAGAATATCACCGCTATCCTTATGCTCATCATTGCCATTATTGCCCTACGCAAAAAAATTCCTTACTCCGGCTATATTATCGGCACCAGCCTGGTATTGCTGTTTTCCTTTTTTATTTTCATGCAATTTGTTTCGGGTTTTTTTCCCGATACATTTTTTACAAGGAACATGATGAATATTGGCTTTACTGCAGAAATCAGCATCCTTGCCTTTGTCCTCACTTTACGTTTTAAATTATACAAAGAACAATCAGAGCAACTGTTACGCACAACCAATCTGCAACAGGAACAGATTTTTAAAACCATCAGTGATTACCAGCAGAAAGAAATGCAGCGGTACAGCAGTTTGCTACATGATTCGGTAGGTGCACAGTTATCTGCTATCCGTTTAAACCTTGAATCCATACAGAAAAATGTAAAAAATGAACCGATACCCGAACGAATGGACCGCTCCATCAAAGATGTTAGCCGGCTTGCTGATGAAGTGCGGCAGTTTTCGCATACATTATCCCCAGTACTATTGCAAAAGAAAGGATTGGTGGAAACGTTGAAAGAAATTATTGATGGAGTCAATCAAAGCGACGGTTTATATATACAGTTTGAATCCATTGGCTCGCTGCAAAAATCTTCCTTCCAGTACGAACTGCTTACCTATAATATTGTGCAGGAACTGATACAAAATATTATTAAACATGCACATGCAACAGAAGCTATTGTTCAACTGATATTAGAAAAAGAGTTGATTTGCCTTTTTGTTGAAGATAATGGCAGGGGTTTTGACCCTTTTTTCATCAAAGAGGGACTTGGATTTTCTCAGATCAAACAATTAGTTACATTCGTGAAAGGAAACTTTCAGGTTGATTCTGATAAAAATAATGGTTGTAGAATCTCCATTGAATTTCCTGTTCTACCAGATGAAGCAAACTTTCCGCATTCTATTAGTTGATGATCATCCTTTCTTTTCCGAAGGGCTTATTAATGCACTCCGTCCTTACCCGGAATACATTGTTGTGGCTGCTATTGAAAATGGGAAAGATGTTGTTGCTGCCATCAAACAACATGAACCCCACATCCTTATTCTTGATTTGAATTTGCCCGGCATCAATGGCGTACAATTATTTCCACAGTTAAAAAAAGATTTTCCTGCACTCAAGATTCTGGTGCTGAGTATGTATATGCCTGCTGATATACGAATGCAGCCCGAAAAAGAATCCATTGATGGCTATGTGGTAAAAAACTCTGGTACAGATACATTGATCACTGCTTTAGATGAACTGTCAAAAGGCAATCGTTATTTTGATCCCATCATCAAAAACAGCAATCATCATAGTGGCGATGACTTCAGCCGTAAGCTCAAATTAAGCTCACGAGAAATAGAAATATTACAACTTCTCAAAGAAGGTTATTCCAACAAAGAAATTGCACAAAAGTTATTCCTCAGCGAACTAACGGTGAAAACCCACCGCAAAAATATCATGGCTAAGATGGATGCAAAAAATATTGCAGATTTGTTGAGAAAGGGGAATTAA
>JBKJNM010000065.1:0-18825 GCA_046593655.1 Lacibacter sp.
GGATTGAGTACGGCATCAATGGTTGTTTCAGAAGCTGTACAAATAGGGCCGGGCGGAAGACCTTTATTTTTATACGTATTATAGGGTGATGACGCTGTTGAATTAATATGTAGAAACAGAATCCGTTTTAATGAAAAATCACCAACTGCAAATTTCACTGTGGGATCAGCACCGAGGTACATGTCTTTTTTCAACCGGTTAAGATATACACTGGCAATGGTTGGTTTTTCATCATGCCTGATGGTTTCCTCTTCAACAATGGACGCCATTGTATATACTTGTTCCGGAGTTAAGCCCAGCAATTGTGCTTTTTGTTTACGTTCTGCAGTCCAGAATTTTTTCCGTTGTTCATTGAGTTTTTTGAAAATACTTTGAGGACCTGTATTCCAAAGCAATGAATAAGTGTTGGGGAATACAGCGGTCATGATTGTATTGGTATCAAGACCAAATTTTGTCAATGAATCATTATTCGTAAGATACAGAAGTACAGCGCCTGAATCTGTTTCAAATTTTCGGCCGATCAATGCAGCAAGATCATTTTTAGTGCGGAGTTTAGTAATGATCAGGTTCACCGGGGTTTGCGAACCATTGCGCAGTTTTCTGATTAGTGAAAACAAACTGCTCCCTTTGGCAATTTCATATTTACCCGGTCTTACACGTTCCCATACGTTTAGTTTACCTGCCATCCATTCAAATAAACCAATACTGTTGATAAAGCCTGAATCTTTCAATGAAGAAAGAACAGCTGCTTTATTGGCATCACCCGTGTGGATATAGAGATATTTATTTGATATGCTAAATGTAGTTGCAGACCCAAAGAACTTCCATGAAAAAAACAGACCAACTATAATGAGCAATAGAAGAACAGAACTGATAATTTTTTTCATGTGGTTAATAAAATTTGTTCGATAGAAAGCTAAATATGAAAATCGAAACTGTATGCATCACACAACAATAGTTGGGCCATGCTTAAAAGATGAATCAAAATAAAACAAAAAACCCCGATACAAGGATCGGGGTTCAGTAAAATATTTTAAAACCTATTTAGGTACATTAACGGGAGCAGGGTTATTAGCAGGAGCTTGCTTTACCGGTTGGTTTGTTGGAACTTTTTCCAGGTTTCCTGATCCACCGGTTCCAGCCGTGTCAGAAATAAATAAACTTGAAACCAGGCATAAAATACCAATAATAGCTGCAAATAACCAGGTGCCTTTTTCCAGAACATCCGTTGTTTGTTTTACACCCATAAACTGATTGCTAAAGCCTGCAACTGAACCACTGAGACCGCCGCCTTTTGGATTTTGAACAAGTACTACAAATCCTAATAAAACACTGGCAAGAATAATGAGTATGATAAATAACCAAATCATAATTTATTGTTTTAATTCGTCAATTCGGGAGGCAAAATAAACGCTTTTTTCGGGATACAGCAAACTTAATTTTCGGTATAAGTCAATGGCTTGTGAAAGTTTGCCTTGTTTAATGAGCACATCCGCCATTGTTTCGGTGATTACTTCTGTCAATTGGTTGCTTTCAGAAGCCATTGTAACTACTGCCTTTTCTAAGTTGGTATCCAGTTCTTTCTTTTCTTCAACGTAAATCTTTTTCATTGATCGAAGCCATTGCGTAAAGGTCTTTACCTGTTGGCCCAACTTATCATCGCCCATTTTACTTTCCTGCAGTTTAATGCCCTGAGAGGCAAAATAATCAACTGTATGAAAAGGTTCAAAAGTAAAACCAGGTTCTTCCTTTTTTACAACGGCAACAATAGCTGTTGTTTCTTCCTTTACCAAGTCTGCTTCAATGATGGCCTTTGCACCCAGATCAATATCGGCTTCTTTCAGTAATACTTCCTCTTCTTTAAAGGATTCTGCTTCAATAAACACTTGTGCATTTAATATATCGTCGGTTATAACAGAAGTTTGCGCTTCTTTTCTTTCTTCTGCCTCAATGATCGTTTCCGCATCTAAAACAGCATCCGTATCATTGGCTGTTTCTTCGTCTTCTGTTTGTGATCTTAACTCAAATTCTTTCAATTCATTTGCAACAAGTTTTGAAACGGTCGGTTGTTCAGCAATGTTTTCATGTTGCTGTTTTTCAAAACGTTTCATTTGCTGGTTAAACCAAAGTGGTTGATTTGAGAATAAAGCCGCTTTTTGCAATTGCTGATTTGCTGCTTCATGATCGGTCTGTTTCATTTTTGCTGCTAAAATAAAATGCCCTGCAGCAAACCAGGGATATTGATAGCACAGCTGTTCTAATTCTTCAGTTGAAATTTCTTTCAACGTAGAAGGTTGATGTAAAATGTGGTTAAATAAATCAGCGTTCATTGAGGAAAAGTAATTGAAAAAGTTACCAGTTTGAAAAAATGCGGTTAAATATTTCGTCGGTCAGGTTTTGAACGATCTGATCAGTTAATGCTGCTTCTGCTTCAGTTAATGATTTGGATGCAGAAAAATCAAAATTCCGGGTAAGATCAGTTTCAAAACTTTTGGTATCATCCAACCTGTTTTTAAATACCAGGTGAACAGTAACATTTAGCCTGTTGGATGCAGCCTGCTGATTAGAAATACCGGAAGTAGTTACATAGTATTCTGTAATCTGGCCGCTGATATCATAATGTGCATCATCATTATTGGTTTGTGATAATCTTGTTTGATTGATCACTTTTTGCCGGATCTTATCAGTTAAACGCTGGCTTAACTGCGGGTTAATGATCCTTGCTTTGTTTTCAATAAAGTGAACATTAACCGTCTTTACTTCAGGAGGGATAGAAATGTCTTTAAAGGAATAACAGGAAGAAAAAGCCAATAGCCAATAGCCAATAGTCAATAGCCAGAGGCTTTTCACTATCGACTTACGACTAACGACTAACGACTTTCTTCTAAAGTTCTTCAATATCATACTCCTTTAGTTTTCTGTATAAGGTTCTTTCGCTGATGCCCAGATCCAATGCAGCATCACGGCGTTTACTTTTATGCTTTTTTAATGCTTTTATGATAAGTTCTTTTTCTTTATCCATGATGTTGAGGCTTTCCTCCACCACTACATGCTCCTGTATATCGCCATTGCCTCCAAGGATCATGGATTTTGTAGGTGAAGATGAATTCATAGCCGGCTGATGTGTATCCATTGGTTTGTGATCAGCAAGCATTTGATCATTAAAAAAATTACCGGGCATTTGTACCTGGCCACCACCATTTTGCAAAACTTCAAGAAACATTTTTTTCAACTCAGTTACATCCCGTTTCATATCAAAAAAGAGCTTGTATAAAATTTCCCTTTCATTGGAAAACTCTGCTGCACTTCCTGTTGGTATGTTTGGATGTGCCAATACGGGTAACCGGTTAAAACTTCTTTCAGGTAAGAATGGAGACAAATCTTTTGCTGTAATAACTTTATTTGTTGAAAGAACTGATATCTGTTCTGCAATATTCTTCAATTCACGCACATTACCGGGAAATGGATAACTGATTAACAGATTTTTCGCATCCGGTTCCAGTTGCACAGGTGTTGTTTTATACCGTTCAGCAAAATCAAATGCAAATTTTCTGAAAAGAAGAGGAATATCTTCTTTGCGATCTCTCAAAGAAGGCACACGAATAGGAACAGTATTTAAACGATAATACAAATCTTCCCTGAACTTATTGGTTTGCATAAATTCAAGCAACTCCTTATTGGTAGCTGCAATAACCCGTACATCTGTTTTCTGAACCTTGGAGGAACCTACACGAATAAATTCACCTGCTTCCAGTACACGCAGCAAACGTGCTTGCGTACCTAAGGGCATTTCACCAATTTCATCTAAGAAAATGGTTCCGCCATTCACCGTTTCAAAATAACCTTTTCGTGCATCAACGGCACCCGTAAATGAACCTTTCTCATGACCGAATAATTCCGAATCAATGGTTCCTTCAGGAATAGCGCCACAGTTAACAGCAATAAACGGATTGTGTTTTCTGGTTGATAAGGAATGAATAATTTGTGAAAACACTTCTTTACCCACACCACTTTCACCATTGATGAGTACAGTTAAATCAGTAGAAGAAACCTGTACGGCAACATTCAATGCATGATTGAGGGCAGGGGAGTTGCCAATAATTCCAAACCTGTTTTTTATACTTTGTAAATCCATTGTTATTCATTTACGATGGTACCAAGCAGTGTGCCTTTGGTACAATCATTCACTTTTACCATTACATAATCAGCTTTTTTCAGAGGGTAATTTTCTTTCGGGAATACAATCACTTTATTATGAGAACTACGTCCCATCCAAAAATTCTCATCTTTTTTGCTGTTTCCTTCTATCAGTACTTTATAAGTGTTACCAACATCTCTTTTGTTACTTTCAACTGATAAAGAATACTGTTTGTCAACAATTTCCTGTAAACGTCTTTTCTTCACATCCTCCGGTACATCATCTGTATAACGTCGTTCAGCAAGGGTTCCGGGGCGTTCACTATAAAAATACATATAGCCATAATCATACCTGCTGTAATCCATAATGCTTAGTGTATCGCTGTGTTCTTCTTCTGTTTCAGAGCAAAAACCGGCAATGATATCGGAACTGATGCCGCAATCTGGAATAATTTCCCTGATACGATCAATTTTTTTCATATACCATTCACGGGTATAAGTGCGGTTCATTAATTGCAATATTCTGCTGTTGCCACTTTGCACTGGCAGGTGTATGTAATTACAGATGTTCTCATATTTTGCTATGGTAAACAACACCTCGTCAGTTATATCTTTTGGATGTGATGTGGAAAAACGAATACGAAGTTCGTTAGCCACCAAAGCAACTTTTTCGAGCAGCATTGCAAATGAAACGGCTTCATTATTTTGTTCATCAACAAAATAATAGCTGTCAACATTCTGTCCCAGCAAAGTTACTTCACGAAATCCCCTGTTAAATAAATCCTGTGCTTCAGCAATAATAGAATTGGCATCCCGGCTTCTTTCACGACCACGTGTAAACGGCACTACACAAAAGCTGCACATGTTATTACATCCACGCATGATAGAAATGAATGCATTTACTCCATTACTTTCTAATCGAACGGGTGAGATATCAGCATACGTTTCATCACGGCTCAACAACACATTCACTGCTTTCTGCCCACCTTCTGCTTCTTCAATTAAACCAGGCAAAGTGCGATAGGCATCGGGGCCAACCACCATATCAACCAGTTTTTCTTCTTCCAGTAAATTCGATTTCAAACGCTCGGCCATACAGCCCAGCACGCCAATTAATAAGCCGGGTTTTTTATTCTTGACTTTACGGAACTCGGTTAATCGTTTGCGGATGGTTTGCTCTGCTTTGTCACGAATGGAACAGGTATTGAGCAAAATCAAATCTGCATCATCAGTGTTTCTGGTAGCTCCAAAGCCGGCTGAGTTGAGGATGCTGGCCACAATTTCACTATCGCTGAAATTCATAGCACAGCCGTAACTTTCAATGTAAAACTTCTTTTGATAATTGCTGGGGTCGTTTGCAAACGGAGCATAAGACTCTCCCTGCCTGGTTTCATTATTCACTTTACTATCGGTCATCAAATCCATCATATCAATCACAAATTGAGCTGGCAAAGGTAGTAAAAGGAAATCTAATTGGTGACAGATTGGCAGTATATTATACCGTTGATGGAATTAAGACCAATTCATATACTGTTGAAAATTAACTTTGACCAACAAAAAATTCAATCCATTGACATTTAAGGCCATTCTATTTTTCCTGGCAATTTTTTCTTTTTTTTCTTTTGCTATAAAAGCTCAGCAAATACAGGGTAAAGAAAACGGATTGGTCATTGGTTCTGTGCTGGATATTTCCAATCATAAAGTAATAGTGGGTGCTACAGTTTCAATTATTCCTTATAAAGATTCCACTAAACTCTCCGTTTTTCTAACAGATAAGAATGGCGCTTTCAGTTTTAGTAATCTTGAGTTTGGTTATTACCGTTTAACGATCTCAGCTATTGGCTACCGCACTAAATTGATCGATAGCATGCATTTACGTACAGAACGTTCCGATTTTAATTTAAATGATATCGGCCTCAGTAACCAAGCCGTTGATTTGACCGAAATTGTAATCTATGTGGAAAAACCATTAATTGAATCAAAAGAGGGGAACATCACTTTCAATGTGGGCGAAAGTGCTTTAAGCAATGGAAGTACTGCAACAGAATTATTGAAACAAACTCCGTTGGTGACAACCGATCCTAACGGAAAGATCCTGGTGCGTGGCAAAGAACCGAAGATTTTAATTGATGATAAACCTGTTGAATTGAATATGCAGCAGTTGCAGGATCTGCTGGAAAGTATGCCCGGCAGTACCATTGAAAAAATTGAAGTGTTAACCAATCCACCACCACAATACGCCAATGAGCAGGGAGGGGTGATTAATATTGTAACTAAAAAAGGGAGAGTTGGTTTTGGCGGAAGAGTAAATGTATATGGCGGCACAAGAGGCGAGACAGGAATGAGTGCCAACTTTAATTACCGGAAACAGGGTTTTGCAATAAACCTGAATGCGGGCATCGCTTCTAACCAGTTTGAAACAAATGGTTACAGCAACCGTACAAATATTTATACAGATTCATCGAACCAGTTAAAGATCATCAGCAGTTCCTTAAATAAAAATATTCGCCCCAATTTCCGTTTTAATCTTGATTATGATATTAACAAGAGAAACAATATCAACTTTGTTGCACAGTATAACCAGAGCGATATTAACAACAGTGGTCATAACCGTTACACCAATATTAACAGGTTTGATTTCATTTCAAAATTGAGTGAACGTACGGTTGCTGCAGAAGGATTTAACCGAACTCCAATGATCAACTTTTCATTTACACATAAAGGTAAAACAGCAGGTGAAGTGTTTCGCATCATCACCTCTTATAACCAGGGTTGGAATAAAAATGTACGCAACTATTTCCAGGAATTCTTGCATGCAGATGAAACCCCAACAGGTGTTGACAGTACACAAAAACAATCAACTGCTACAAGAAATAATGGATACAGTATAAACTTCAGTTATGATAAATTGCTGAAAAACAAGAAGACCAGTTTTTCAACAGGTACTGCGTATAGCCGCAGCAACAGTCATATTGATCTCAGTACCGAGTTTTTAAAAAAACCTGAAAGCACTTTTCAAAAAGTAAGTCTGCTAAGTAATATTTTCAAATTTCACCAGGATGTGATCAATATAAGATTTTCGATGAAACATATTTTTCAACCCGGTTTTTCGATCAGTGCCGGTTCGGCAGTTGAACAAACCAATATCCTTTTTGAGTTGCTGCAGGAGCAAAGAAATGTATTCAATCGGTTTTATAATTTTTTACCTTTTGCCAATTTAAACCGCAGTTGGAAGAACAGGATGAATCTAACCTTTGCTTATAGGAGAACCATTCGCCGTCCAGGTATTAATGAACTCAATCCTGCAATTGATTATGGCGATCCCTATAATCTTCGATATGGTAATCCTGAACTGGATCCTACACAGTCGCATAATTTTGATGTGGTAGTAGGTAAAACAAAAGATAAATTTTTTGCCAATATTGCTGTAGGGTATAACCTGGTTGAGGATGTATTCAGCCAGATCAGAACTTTGCAGACAGATGGTAAAACGATTGTTACCTGGGATAATGTAAGTAACCGGCAAGAGTACGAAATAAGTGGTTGGGGTGGAGTAACGCTGAGTAAAAAATTAAGAAGTAATATCAGCGCCAGTTATAATTATAATCAATATGGAACATTTGATAAACAGGTTCGAAAGTACCGTGATGGAGGATCTTTTACTTCGAACTTCAGCAGTAATTATATACCAACAGAAATGTGGACATTGACAGGCACGTTAACGTTCAATCGTTTTGCCAATCCACAAGGAACAGTGAAAAGTAATATGAATATGAATTTGGGTGTGCAACGAAAATTATTTAAGAAAAAAATCATTGTTACACTCAATGCAGTTGATCCTTTTACACAACAGCAGAATAAAACTTTTACGTACGGTCCTAATTTTAATTTAGAAAGCTACAGCCGAACGCAAACAAGAAACTATCGTTTAACACTGAGCTATAATTTTAATAAAACCACCACTGTAAAAAAGAAAGGCGCCACAGCCAACGATCTGCTGAAACAAAAAACAGGTGAAAACTAATACAAACAAAACGTCCCGTCTTATTGAGAAACGGGACGTTTTACTTTTACGAAAACAAACAGGTTCGTTTACATTGCTTTTTCTTTTCAGTTTTCGGCTCTGTTTTCTTTTCGGTTTTGTTTTCGCTTTTTCGGTTGATGTTGGCGATGGCAATAACTGCAACAAACGCTAACAGCAACATAAGAATGACGGCTCTTTTCATAACCCAGCAATTTTAGATATAAAAGTTACGAAGATTTTTTTTGAGATTGCATTAAGTTTTGATGAATACTTCGTTTTTTTTAGGATGTTTGAAGAGATCAATTCCGCTAAAATCATGTCAAAAAATGTAATATCCTGCAGTTTCGGATGATGAATAAATGCTTCCAGCGTTTTCTTCAGTATTGGTAAATACCAGGATTGTTACATTTGAACAGAAATCAGTTCATTCAATTAATTATAACCGCATGGAACCAACAGAAAACAGCATGAATTTTCACACCCGTAAATGGGTAAAGCCCGAAGATCTGAACCCCAACCAAAGTTTGTTTGGTGGCAGATTATTGCAATGGATTGATGAAGAGGCCGCATTATATGCCGTTATTCAATTGGAGAACCGAAAGGTAGTGACCAAGTTTATTTCAGAGATCAACTTCATTTCGGCACCTGTGCAGGGCGACATTATAGAGATCGGTATTCTGGCAACACATTTTGGCACAACATCAATGACCATGCGTTGCGAAGTTAGAAACAAACTAACCCGTGAACAGATCCTCACCATTGACAAGCTTGTTTTTGTAAATGTGGATGATTTAGGGAAGCCGGTGCCTCATGGAAAAAAAGAGATCACTTATGTAAAAGACAGGTTGTAATAAATCTGAAACTAAAAAAAGGTTGCTGAATAATCAGCAACCTAAAAGTTTTATAAAATTATTTTACAATCAATCACTCTTCATCATCTTCATAAAAAGCATCCTGGCTAAAGAATAGTTTTTCCCAGTTAGCAACTGTTTTATCATCAAGGCACTCAGCTATATCAAACAGTTCATCACTTTTTTTCTTCCACACGATTTCTTCGCCTTCGGAATAGGTAGATACACAAACTGCATGATCACTTTTAAAATGAACCTTGATCAGCTTCAGCGCTTCATTTTCTTTTTCCTGGATGAGATAATGACATCCTGTTTCCATTAATTCATACGAATACATACTTCACAATTTTTAATCTTGAACAATGTTAACGGGTAGTAACGAATTTAATGCTTCTTAGTAAATTGAAGTTGGTTTGGGTTTCTTGTTTTTTATGGAATCCGGTACCGGACAAATGTAACATGATTCAGAATATAAAGAAGCTGCAAAAATGGCGTTGCGGTTAATTTTACAAAAAATTAAGGTTGGGCCTTTGAAAATCAAGGAGTTGCGAAAAACCTTATTCCAACTCCGTCACGCTAATCTTTTTACCTGCAAAATTTACTTGCAGGATCTTGATGGAGCGAACGGGCTGGCCATTCTGAATTGCCGGACTCCAGTCTTGTTGGTTCATCCATAGTTTCAGCTCAGTAAAGTTGGGGCGAACGTTACTGTTGGGCCTGGCTTCATAGGTACATACTTTACCATCTTTATTGATCAATAAGCTGATGGTTATTTTTCCACCAGCTTTTTTTTGAACATAGTTTTTAAAGAATTTGTTGAGATGTTCTTCAAGACTCAGCTTTTTATTCTTCCATTGAGCGGTTTGCTGCACTCGTATGTACACATCGTCAAACGGACTTGCTCCAAATTGCTGGCAACTGTCGAGCCGAAAGATTTCCTGTTGTTGTGCTTTTAAAGATACACTTGTAAGGAGAAGGATAAAGGATAAAAATGTTTTCATGCTGCAAAGATAGAATAAAGCTTTTCACAACTTAAATCCTTGTAAACCGGGCTTTTTATTGGCTTCGCTCATTAATACTGTTTGCAGAAGACGTTTAGTTCTGGTTTCAGCCGTTTTAGCACTATCAAGCCAAAGCATAAATTGCCTACGGGTAGAGGGAGCGAATGCTTTAAAATTATTGAGTGCCACTTTTTTTCCTTTAAATGCCTGCAATAAATCTTTGGGAAGTTGATTGGTATTTGCTGCCAGGTTCGAAGCCGTAAGTGTATCCCAGCTACCATTTTTTTTTGCAATTTCAATTTTTTCAAGTCCGGGCGGCATCATTAAACCATTCGCAAGCAAAACTTCAACACGTATTTTATTTACATCGCTCCAAACGCTTTTAGGTTTACGGGGAGTAATGAGTATCATCGCCCGCTCATCATCTAATTTGCGGGCAAAACTGTCGATCCACCCAAAGCATAAGCATTCTTCAACAATATCATTGTAAGGAAGCCGGGGTTTGCTTTTCCCAACCTTGTAATAAATAAGCCAGATACCGGTTGATTTCTGATGATTTTTTTGCAGCCAGTTGCGCCAGGCTTTCCTGTCTTTGGGGTAATATGAATCGAGGCTGTTAATAGCCCTTGGCATGGGTGGTTAACTTTCGTGTTTGCGGTTGAGCATCCAGAGGAGGAACATGATTAGAAATATGACCGTACCGGTACCACCAAAAATGATGGCCGTTAATATTTTTTGTGCACCAACTGATAAAACCATTGCCAGGCAAACTGCCAGATAAACGATATAGATAGTAAGAAGGGTGTAAATCTTTTTGTCCATGCCTGTAAATTTAATGACGCTAAATTGAGAAATAAACAGTTACACGCCAAAAATTATTCACAGGACTGTGAACAAATAGTAAGACAATGAAGGAAAGTGGTTTTGTTATATTTGCCAACCCCCTAAATCCCCCAATAGGGGACTTACCAGACACAGTCCTTATTTGTTAGATACTCAAATTAACAGCAGAGAGGTTGATGTTTGGTGAAATAAGCTTTCATGTTGAAGTGGAAGTTGAACCAATTGAATGATTGATGCAGCACCGCCTCCTCTCTTTTTGAGAGGAGGAAGCCCGCCCGGATGACCGGTCGGACGGGGGAGGTGAGGCCAAATACGAATTATAAACTGAGCATGGCTGAAGAAAAAAAGAATTTGTTTGATTACGATGAGGATTCCATTAAAACCCTCGACTGGCAGGAGCATATTCGTTTGCGCCCCGGTATGTATATTGGTAAACTGGGCGATGGCAGCAGCCCCGACGATGGCATTTATGTACTGATGAAAGAGGTAATTGATAACTGTATTGATGAGCATACAATGGGCTATGGCAAGCATGTGGATGTAACAATGGAAAAAGGAGTGATTACAGTTCGTGATTATGGCCGTGGAATTCCATTAGGTAAAGTGGTAGATGTGGTGAGTAAGATCAACACAGGTGCCAAGTATGATAGTAAAGTGTTTCAAAAATCAGTTGGTTTAAATGGAGTAGGTACCAAAGCAGTGAATGCGTTGAGCCAGTATTTTAAAGTAACCGCTTTTCGTGAAGGCAAAGAAAAAACGGCTGAATTCGAAAAAGGTATTTTGATCAAAGAACATAAAGAGCAAAAGTCAACAGAAGAGAATGGTACTTTGGTCAACTTTATTCCTGATGAAACAGTGTTTAAAAATTATCACTACATCCATGAATACATGGATAACCAGTTCTGGAATTATTGTTACCTCAATGCCGGGCTGGTGATTAACTTCAACGGTAAAAGATATATTTCAAAAAATGGCTTGCTTGATCTGTTGCAACGTAAAACCAATGAAGATGAATTGCGTTACCCTATCATTCATTTAAAAGGGGAGGATATTGAAGTGGCCATTTCACATGAAAATCAATATGGTGAAGAATATTATTCATTTGTGAATGGACAGTTTACTACACAAGGTGGTACACACCTTGCAGCATTCCGTGAATGTTATGTAAAAACTATTCGTGATTTTTATAAGAAGGATTATGATTCGGCTGATATACGTGGAAGTATTTGTGCGGCGGTAAGTATTCGTGTACAGGAGCCGGTGTTTGAAAGTCAAACGAAAACAAAACTTGGCTCAAGTGTGGTGTTTGAAGGTGGTCCCAGCATGAAAAACTTTATTGGTGACTTTCTTGCCCGTGATCTTGATCTGTACCTGCATAAAAATCCGGCGGTTGCTGAAGCACTAAAAAAACGTATTGAGCAAAATGAACGGGAGCGGAAAGAATTGGCCGGTATAAAAAAACTGGCGAATGAAAGGGCAAAGAAAGCCAACCTGCACAATAAAAAATTAAGGGACTGTCGTTTTCATTACAACGATGAAGCAACAGGTAAGGACAAGGATAAAATAATTGAGAAGCAAAAAGAAACCACCATTTTTATTACTGAAGGAGATAGTGCAAGTGGGAGTATTACCAAATCGAGAAACGTGGAAACACAGGCGGTGTTCAGTTTGCGTGGCAAGCCATTGAACTGTTATGGACTTACCAAAAAGGTGGTGTATGAAAATGAAGAGTTCAACTTATTGCAGCATGCACTCAACATTGAAGATAATTATGAAGACCTGCGTTACAACAATATTGTGATTGCGACAGATGCTGATGTGGATGGTATGCACATTCGTTTATTGTTAATGACTTTCTTCCTGCAATTCTTTCCTGACTTGGTAAAGAACGGTCATGTGTTTATTCTGGAAACACCCTTGTTCCGTGTGCGTAACAAACAGGAAACCATTTATTGTTATGATGAAACACAAAAGCAAGCTGCTGTAAAGAAACTGGGCAGCAAACCGGAGATCACACGTTTTAAAGGTTTGGGTGAAATTTCTCCGGATGAGTTTGGTCGTTTCATTGGAGCTGAAATGCGAAAGGAACCGGTGATGTTATTACCTGAAACACATATTCAACAAGTGTTGGAATATTATATGGGAAAGAATACACCCGACAGACAGGAATTTATTATTGATAATTTGAAAGTAGAGTTAGATAAAGTAGAAGAAATAGTATAATTAAGATCGTCACTGCGAGGAACAAAGCAGTCTTTAGTTAATAGATTGATTTGCCTGGTTCGCAAAGATGATTATCTTATTCGTTAAATGAATTGATTGATGTTTGAATTTCATGCCAACAGGAAACGTTATTTCGAAATACAGATACTGAACACAGAAAAGTATGTGATTCCGTTTATTGAGAAAGTGTTCTCCATAAAACCGGGTATGCGTGTATTGGAAATTGGTTGTGGTGAAGGGGGAGTACTGAAAGCATTGATTGATAAAGGTTGTACAGGAGTAGGTGTGGAATTGGATGAAAGTCGTTTAGTGAATGCAAGGGAATGGATGAAAGAAGAACTGGAACAACATAAAGTAACCTTTCATTCAAAAGATATTTATAACACAACAGAAGCAGAATTCGGCGGTGTATTTGATATGATTCTGCTCAAGGATGTAATTGAACATATCCATGATCAGCCCAGGCTGATTGAATGGATGAAAAGTTTTTTGACAACCGATGGAGTGATCTTCTTTGGATTTCCTCCATGGCATATGCCCTTTGGCGGACATCAGCAGATCAATAAAGGCAAATTGTTAAGCAAGCTGCCTTACTATCATTTGCTGCCAACACCTGTTTACAAATGGATATTGAAATCGAATGAGGAGAACTGGGAAGAGATGCTGGAGATCAAAGAAACCGGTATTTCTATTGAAAGGTTTGAACGGATCTGTAAAGAGAAAGGATATAAGCTGATCAACAAAACACATTTCCTTATTAATCCCATCTATGAATACAAGTTTGGCTGGAAACCGAAAGAACAGTTTGGATTGATCAAAGCCATCCCGTTTGTGCGGAATTTTTTTACAAGCTGTGTTTATTATTTAATACAAGTGAATAAACCTTAAACATGATACATATTGTTTTTAATGAAGATGATATTGCTGTTTTGGAACAGGCAATTGAATTAGACGAAACCCTGCTCGGTGAAGTGCTGCAGGTGAAAGATGATTATGCAGTTGGTCCGTTAAAAGACATTTACACAGAAGAAGGAATTGAAGCAAGAAGGAACTGGTGGCGTAAAGTGCTGGCTGGTGGTGATGCAGATGGAAAAGCAGATGAAGGTGAAGTGGATGATAACCGTTTGCTTGCATTTTTAATTGAACGGCTGCAGGCAGATGATGAAGAAAAAATATGGATATGGGCAGCACAGAATAAACATGATGTGAGTGGTTATTATTGGTTGATGAGCCAGCTGAAAGATTTCCAGGGCCGTGTGTATATTCTTTATCTCAACAACCTTCCTTTCATTAATGTGAAAGGTCAGTTGTTTTATCCTGAATGGATAAGCAGCATTCAGCCAAAAGAAATGACCAAAGCAAAGAAGCTCGCAAGATTAATTACGACCAGTGAGTTTGAAGTGGATCCTGATGAATGGACAAACCTTTGCAACGAAGACAAAGGCGTTCGTTTGCTGGAAGGTGGCAAGAAACTGAGTCAGCAGGATTATGATTTTTATGATGCTGATCTTAAAAATTTTATTTCTGCCGATTGGCAGAAGGCAAGTAAGATCATTCACCAATTTTTAAGTAAAAGTAAAAATACAACAGGTGATATGTATTTATTATGGCGATTAAAGTTGATGATTGCTGACGGACAATTTGATGTACAAGGTGAATTGAAGAATATGAAAGTTTTTGAAGTAAAGAAAAAAATATCTGAACCGGGATATGCAGGATAATTGGAATTATTGAGAACATTAAAACGTTTAATCCCATTCATCCATTCAATAACCAAAATCACGGTTCAGACAAATGCATAAGCAGATGAAAACAATTTTAAAACTGGAAGAACTGGCCATGTTCCTTGCATGTGTGTATACACTTTACATATTTGATGCAGCTTGGTGGATGTATCCGGTTTTAATACTAGGGCCAGATATCAGTATGCTTGGATATTTAGCAGGTAATAAAGTGGGTGCATGGAGTTATAATTTTTTTCATCACAAAGGAATTGCATCGATACTACTCATTACAGGTGTATATGCAAATATTGACCAATTGTTTTTTGCAGGTGTGATTTTATTCGGCCATGCATCAATGGATCGTTTAGCAGGCTATGGTTTGAAATATGAAAACGGGTTTAAGTTTACACATTTAGGAGAAATAGGAAAGAAGGTCTGAACCGGGATTTGTGGGATAATTACGATTTTTGAAAACATCTACACGTTTAATCCCTTTCATCCATTCAATCCCAAAAATCATGGTTCAGACAAATGATGCATAGGATTACTGAGCCATGAAAGGATTGCGACGCAACAGGTGATGCTATGAAAAACAAAAGTTGATATAAAAAGAAATAAGAAATGAGCGCAGCGAAAAAGAAAGAAAATGTTTTTGAGAATGAAAGTGGCGTGCAGGGACAGTATAAAAACTGGTTCCTTGATTATGCCTCGTATGTTATTCTTGAACGTGCAGTACCAGCTATTGAAGATGGCTTGAAACCTGTGCAGCGTCGTATTCTGCATGCCATGAAAGAAATGGATGATGGTCGTTTCAACAAAGTGGCGAACATTATTGGTCAGGCCATGCAGTATCATCCGCATGGCGATGCAAGTATTGGTGATGCATTGGTGAATATTGGTCAGAAAGAATTGATGGTTGATACACAGGGTAATTGGGGCGATGTACGCACGGGAGATGATGCAGCGGCTGCACGTTATATTGAAGCAAGACTCTCAAAATTTGCATTGGAAGTTGCCTTCAACAATAAAACAACAGAATGGCAACTGAGTTACGACGGACGAAAAAACGAACCAGTGGTATTGCCCATGAAATTTCCGTTATTGCTGGCACAGGGCGCAGAGGGTATTGCTGTTGGGTTGTCAACAAAAATTTTGCCACACAACTTTTACGAACTCATAGAAGCTTCCATTAAACATTTAAGAGGTAAACGTTTTGAACTGCTGCCCGATTTTCAAACAGGCGGCATGATTGATGTTGCCAATTACAACGATGGTAAACGTGGAGGGAAAGTAAGAGTTCGTGCACATATTGAAGAGCTCGACAAAAAAACATTGCTGATCAAAGATGTACCTTATAGTGTTACCACTACGCAATTAATGGACAGCATTGTAAAAGCAAATGACCAGGGAAAGATCAAGATCAGGAAAGTAACAGACAATACTGCTGCTGAGGTAGAAGTACAGATTGATCTGGCACCTGGTATTTCACCAGACATCACGATTGATGCTTTGTATGCATTCACCGATTGTGAAATTTCCATTTCGCCCAATGCCTGTGTTATTGTAAATAATAAACCGCAGTTCCTTGCAGTAACCGATCTGCTGAAATATTCTGCTGATCAAACAAAAGACTTGTTGAAGAAAGAACTGGAGATCAGGTTAGGCGAGTTGCAGGAGAAATGGCATTACACATCATTGGAAAGAATATTCTTTGAAGAAAAAATTTACAAAGAACTGGAGAAGAAACATGAAACATGGGAGAAGGTAATTGCTGCTATTGATATGGCCTTTGTTCCGTTCAAGAAACAACTGCGCAGAGATATTACAAAAGAAGATATTGTTAAGTTAACGGAAAAACCTGTGCGCCGCATTTATCGTTTGGATATTGATGAACTGAATGAACAGATCAAAGGACTGGAAGCAGATATTAAACAGGTGAAACATGACTTAGCAAACCTGGTTGATTTTGCTGTAGCTTATTACGAAAATCTGTTGAAGAAATATGGCAAAGGTCGTGAACGTAAAACAGAGATCAAACCATTTGAAACCATTCAGATAAAACAGGTGGCTATTGCCAATACAAAATTATATATGAACCGTGAAGATGGTTTTATTGGTACATCGTTGAAGAAAGATGAGTTTGTTTGTGAGTGCTCCGACTTTGATGATATCATTGTGTTTACCAAACGGGGATTGATGAAAGTGGTGAAGGTGGGAGATAAAGCCTATATCGGCAAAGACATTATACATGCAGCCGTGTTCCAGAAAAATGATGAGCGCACAACGTATAATATGATCTATGCTGATGGCAAAGCCGGTGTGAGTTTTGCCAAGCGTTTCAATGTAACTGGTGTTACAAGGGAGAAGGAATACGATCTTACCAAAGGTGATGAAAAAAGTAAAGTGCATTATTTTACCTTCAACCTCAATGGAGAAGCTGAAGTGGTAAAAGTGATATTAACGCCGGGCTGTTCTGCACGTATCAAAGAATTTGATTTTTATTTTGAAGAACTTGATATCAAAGGCCGCAGCAGCATGGGCAACCAGGTAACAAAGTATCCCATCAAGAGTGTGAAGTTTAAAGAGAAAGGAAAATCAACATTGAGCGGTAAGAAAATGTGGTTCGATGATAAGTTTGGCCGTTTAACCACCGAAGAAAAAGGACAATACCTTGGCAAGTTTGAACCGGATGATAAAGTGCTGGTGATATACAGGGATGGCAATTATGAAATTACCGACCAGGAACTCACACAGAAATTTGATCCGGAAACTGTATTGCTGATTGAATTATTTAAGCCTGAAAAAATCATCACTGCTGTTTACCTCGATAATGACAAACTACAATACAATGTGAAACGTTTCAAAATTGAAACCACCACACTTCGCAATAAATTTTTCTTTATTAAAGAAGGCGACAAGAATTACTTAGAAGCAGTTACTACTGATGAAGAACCGGTGCTTGCCATGCAAAGTGGAAGAGGAGCACAGGTGCGTAAAGCAAAAATAAAACTGGCAAAGGTTGCAGAAGTGATGGGCTGGAAAGCAGTAGGAGCAAAGCTTACAGACTTTAATAAGAGTATTGAAATGGAATGGGTGAAGGGAGAACCAGGGGCACAACCGGAGTTGTTTGGATGATGAATGTTACCGCTCCGTCTACAAGAAGATGAAAGATGAATACTGAGAAATCAGTTAGCAAGAGTGATTGCACAAGAAGCAGTCACTCTTTTTTTGGTTGCACAATGGTTTGTTAACGCAATCCATTAACAAAAGATTAGTGAGCACTTCAAATCTTTGGCTCACTTTTCTAATAGTAAATGCTAACAGGCTATAAAACCCTGCAACCATTTATATGAACAAAATATACTCATCCTTTTTTGTTTTGTTTCTTGCAATTTCATTTAGTTCAACAGCGCAAATAAAGCCGATCATTAAAGTTGGTGCTGTGCAATCAACATGGAAAGGCGAAGCCAAAGAATCACTTGATCAGTTAATAGATGTAACAGATGGTTACGTTACTTCCAGAAAAAGAACCGGTTTTTATGCAGGTGCCGGTATAGATCTTCCAATAGGAAATTTTATTTCTGTTGAACCTTCCCTTATCTACACACAAAGAGGTTATAGGTTGAAGGGAAACCTTACTATTGCTGATCTCAAGATTGAAGCATTGAATGCAAGAGCAACCTCACAAATGCATTATATTGATTTACCTGTCCTGCTGAAAATTAAGCCTGTAGCTGGTTTGCAGATCTTTGCAGGTCCGCAGGTTTCTTACTTAGTCCATAATAACCTGAGAGCCGATGTTTCGGTGCTTGGATTTTCACTGCTACACAAAGACCTCGATATTACAGAACAATTCAATCGCTGGGATATGGGTATTACGGGTGGTGTTGGTTTTGAGTTTGAGAACGGTATCGGAATTACGGCGTCTTATGAGCGGGGTTTTCAACGCCTTGACAAAAATCAAAACTTTAAAGTATTCAATGAAGGATATAAAGCAGGATTGACTTATAAGTTCTAAAAAA
>JBKJNM010000188.1:0-7364 GCA_046593655.1 Lacibacter sp.
TGGTAAAACAAAAGAAGTAGGTAAAGTGGTTGATGCATTTGATAAAGCAACGCAATCCCGTTCAAGGTTTTATTCTAATAAAGTAGAGTTTGTGCAGATCGTTACATTAAAAAGCAAAGTCAAAACATCCATTGTTGGTGATGTGGAGTTTATGGTATGTGATGATAAGCAATGTTTACCCCCGGACAAATCAAAATTTATCATCAAAATCGAAGGGTAATTTTAAGTTTTATTTCAATGAATAAATATTGGCTTGTAAAACGGTAAGGCGTTAAAGAGTTGAGTAAAGAAGTGTTCGTCTTCCTTTCTTACAGGCTTTTTTGTTTTGCGCCATTATCATAACCAATTTGCATGAGATCGTTTTTACTAACAATTTTTTCTTTCCTTTTTCTTATTGGTTTGTCCTTTTCATCTGCTGCCCAGGATTTATCTGTTGTTCAATGGAAGGTAACCAGTAAAAAAATTAGTACAACTGAATTTGAATTACAGTTGAATGCTAAAATACAAACCGGTAAATTCCTTTATCTGTTTACAAAAAATGCAGAAGGACTTGATTCCATTACTGTGAATTTTACTGATAGCGCCATTGTAAAAAACGGCTCTGTGCAAATTATACTGGGCGGTAAATCTTATGCCGATCCCACCTTTGATAATAAGCAACTCTTCATTGCTGAAGATGAAGTGAAGCTCTTACAGCTCATCAGGATCAATGGAACAGTTCCTGCTACACTCAAAGGAACCATTGTGTTTGCAACCGGAGCAAAAGAAGAATTTCTTCCATCACAGGAGTATGCATTTGATGTTGCATTGGAAGGTGGGGTTTCGCAAACAGCAAGAATCAAGATCAACTCCATTGATCTGGATAATCCTGTTAATGATTGTGGCGATGAAGGAACTGAAGGAAAAAATTTGTGGGGTATTTTCCTGTTAGGTTTAGTTGGCGGATTTATTGCTTTGCTTACACCCTGTGTGTTCCCGTTGATCCCTTTAACGGTTTCCTTTTTTACCAAACGAAGTGGAAGCAGGGGCAAAGGCATTCGTAATGCAATGATGTATGGATTTTTTATTTTCCTGATTTATATCTTATTGAGTTTGCCTTTTCATTTACTTGATCAAACTGATCCTGAAATTCTGAATAATATTTCAACTAATGTCTGGCTCAATATTATTTTCTTTATCATCTTTATCATCTTTGCCATTTCTTTCTTTGGGTACTTTGAAATTACATTACCTGGTAATATTGCCAGTTCAGCCGATTCAAAATCCAGTGTGGGAAGCTTCCTGGGAATCTTTTTCATGGCGTTAACCCTGGCCATTGTTTCATTTTCCTGCACCGGTCCAATCCTCGGATCATTACTCGCCGGAGCTCTTACTAAGGATGGTGGTGCCATGCAGTTAAGTTTTGGTATGGGCGGGTTTGGCTTGGGTTTAGCATTGCCTTTTGCTTTATTTGCCATGTTCCCGAACTGGCTGCAATCATTACCAAAAAGCGGCGGTTGGTTGAATACGGTAAAAGTGGTGTTAGGATTTTTAGAACTTGCCATGGCTGTGAAGTTTTTAAGTAATGCCGACCTGGTGAAACAATGGCATTTGTTACCACGGGAAGTTTTCTTAGGTACCTGGTTATTGATTGGCGCTTTGCTGGTTTTGTATTTATTAGGGCTGATCCGTTTCCCTCATGATGATAAAAAACTAAAGATTGGTGGTATACGCTGGACATTTATTGTATTATTTGCAGCAGCTACTGTTTATATAGCACCTGGTATTACAAATACCAAATGGGCTAATTTGAAACTGATCAGTGGATTTCCACCACCATTATGCTATAGTGTGTACGCTCACCCAGTAAATTGTGAAAGCTCATTAGAGCCTTTGAGAGATTATGAAGAAGCATTGGCATTAGCAAGAAAAGAAAACAAACCATTACTGATTGATTTTACCGGATGGGCTTGTGTAAACTGCAGACGGATGGAAGAAAATGTATGGACCAATCCTGATGTACTCGATTTGATGAGAAATAAATTTGTTGTTGTTTCATTATATGTTGATGAGCGCAAGGTATTACCAGCAGCACAGCAACAAACCTTCAAAACAAAAACAGGATCTGATAAGCAAATCATAACTGTTGGTGATAAGTGGGCAACATTTCAAAGCGAAAATTTTAATGCAGTTGCACAACCTCAATATGCCATACTTGGATTGGATGAAACGGCTCTTACTAAAACAAAAGGCTATACACCAGGTGCTGCTGAATTTAAATTATGGCTGGAATGTGGATTGCAAGCTTTCAAGAAATAATATCAATCTGTTGATAAAAAAATCCCTTCACAGCCTGTGAAGGGATTGGGTTTTGTCAGGTTCTCGTACAGGGATAATTTTTACAGAGCGATTTGTTTTTCCGTCATCATCTTACGCATATTAATGAGCCCGTAACGCATGCGGCCCAAAGCAGTGTTAATGCTGCAGTTAGTGAGCGAGGCAATTTCTTTAAAGCTCATATCAGCGTAATGTCGAAGGACGATAACTTCACGTTGTTCTTCGGGTAACAGATCGAGCATCCGGCGGATACGATCATAACTCTGGTTTTTCATCATCTTTTCCTCCGCATTTTCATTGCTGAAATTCAGTACCTCAAAAATATCGTGGTTGTCACTTGTTTTAATAGTGGGAGTTCGTTTTACACGGCGAAAATGATCTACACACAAGTTGTGTGCAATGCGCATGGCCCAGGGTAAAAACTTTCCTTCTTCTGTGTAACGGTTGTTACGGAAGGTATCAATAACCTTGATAAACATATCCTGGAAGAGATCTTCGGCCAGGTATTTGTCTTTAACAAGGAGAAAGATGGAAGTATATAGCTTGTCTTTATGACGGAGCACTAATGTTTCCATGGCTTCAGCTTCACCATTTTTAAATTGATGGATCAGCTGTTGATCGGTAAATTGTTGATACAGGCGCATACACTTCTACGTTGATGGTTTTCAAAAAAAGGGTTTCAGTAATTTAAGACTGAAATTATTAAGTAGAAGTTGTAGCTATAGGCAGAAAGATATTTGGGTTTTTATCTTGATACTGAATTTCAGAATAAAATTAATAGAAAAAACTCAATTCACAAACATTCTGGATTATTTAACGTATTACCCCGTAAAGGGCTAATGGTAATTTCCCTGTCCCGTTAATTTACGAAATAGGGGGATGAAAAGATTTTAATCAAGCCAGCAAATTCCTTCATTAGCGGATAACTGCAATCTGTTTATGAGTTAAATTTGTTTTCTATGGGTACAGGGGTTCAAAAGCTGGCTGGCAATCCTACAGCAGCAGTTAAAAAAGACGATATTTTTATTAAAGGTGCAAGAGTTCATAATCTCAGGAATGTTTCTGTACATATTCCACGTAATAAATTAATTGTTGTAACCGGTGTTTCAGGGAGCGGTAAATCTTCTTTGACCATTGATACTTTGTATGCCGAAGGCCAGCGACGTTATGCAGAAAGTTTAAGTGCATATGCCCGTCAGTTTCTGAACCGGATGAACAAGCCAGATGTGGACTATATCAAAGGATTGTGCCCTGCCATCGCCATTGAACAAAAAGTTATTTCCCGAACTCCCCGCAGCACCGTTGGCAGCATGACAGAGATCTATGATTATATGCGATTGTTGTTTGCAAGATTAGGTAAAACCATTTCTCCCGTGAGTGGAAAGGAAGTAAAGAAAGATGACGTGGCCGATGTATTGAAAACAATTCAACAACAGAAAGAGGGTTCAAAGATTTTGTTGCTGGTGAAATTTCCTTTTCATGCAAAGCGAAATGTAAAAGAAGAATTAAATATTTTATTGCAGAAAGGATTTACGAGAGTGTATTTTAAAAAGCAAGCATTAAAAACTAAAAAGCAGGAAGCTGGTGAAGTATTGCATATTGAAGATTTACTTGAGAAGAATGATAGCGAAGTAAAAAAGCAATTCATTGATCAATCAGCATTCACCTGTTATGTTCTCATTGATCGGCTCATTGCCAAACAATTTGATGAAGATGAATTGCATCGCATCAGCGATAGTGCAGGTACAGCATTTTATGAAGGTGAAGGTGAAGCATACCTGGAGACAGATGGTAAGGAGCTGATTCATTTTTCTAATCGATTTGAGTTGGATGGAATTAAGTTTGAAGAACCTGTGCCTAATTTATTTTCTTTCAACAATCCTTACGGCGCATGTCCGGTGTGTGAAGGCTTTAGCCTCATTTTAGGAATTGACGAGGACCTGGTTATTCCCGATAAAAATTTAAGTGTGTATGAAGGTGCAGTTGCTCCATGGAAAGGAGAGAAGCTCGGTTTGTGGAGAGAACATTTTGTAAAGGCTGCCGGCAAATTAAACTTCCCTGTACATAAACCTATCATTGATTTAACAACCGAACAATATAACCAGCTATGGAAAGGCGTTGGGTCAGCATCGGGCATTGATGATTTTTTTAAAGAGGTTGAACAGAATTTATACAAAGTACAGTACCGTGTGTTACTCAGCCGTTACAGGGGACGAACAGCCTGCACTGAGTGTTCAGGTTATCGTTTATGCAAAGAAGCATTGTATATAAAAGTTGGAGGCAGGCATATTGGTGAGTTATGTAAAATGCCGGTGAAAGATTTGAAAATTTGGTTTGATGAATTGAAATTGAGCGCTTACGATATGGAAGTAGGCAAACGTATTTTGTTTGAGATCAATAACCGTGTTCAAACCTTATTACAGGTTGGCTTAGGTTATCTTTCACTAAACAGGTTGGCAAATAGTTTAAGCGGTGGTGAAAGTCAAAGGATACAACTCACACGTTCTTTAGGAAGTAACCTGACCGATTCGTTATATATCCTTGATGAACCTTCTATAGGATTGCATCCCCGTGATACAGCTAATTTAATTACTGTATTAAAAGACTTGAGGAATCTCGGCAATACGGTTGTTGTGGTGGAGCATGATGAGATGATGATGAGAGAAGCAGATCATATTATTGATATGGGTCCTTTTGCCAGTCATTTAGGCGGCGAAGTCATTGCTGAAGGAAATTATGAGGCTATCATCAGCAATAAAAAAAGCTTAACAGGCAAATATTTAAATGGCGAAAAAACAATTCAGGATTTTGGAAAGCCACGAAACTGGAACCGCAGTATTAAAGTAGAAGGAGCAAGACAACATAATTTGAAAAATATCACGGTAGAATTTCCATTGAATGTATTGTGTGTAGTGAGTGGGGTAAGTGGTAGCGGTAAAACAACACTTGTAAAAAATATTTTATATCCTGCATTGAATAAACTCAAAGGTGAGTTTGGCGACAAAGCAGGCTTGCACAAACAACTCAGTGGTGATCTTGATTCTGTTGCACAAATTGAAATGGTAGATCAGAACCCCATTGGTAAAAGCAGCAGAAGCAATCCTGTTACGTACATCAAAGCATATGATGAAATAAGAGATGTATTTTCTCAACAGCCTTTAAGTAAGATCAGGGGCTTTTTGCCAAAACACTTTTCTTTTAATGTGGATGGTGGAAGATGTAATGCTTGCAAAGGCGAAGGAGAACAGGTAGTGGAGATGCAGTTCCTGGCTGATGTACATTTAACCTGCGATGTTTGCAATGGTAAACGATTCAAAGAAGAAGTGCTGGAAGTAAAGTACAACGATAAAAGTATTTATGATATACTTGAAATGAGCGTGGATGATGCAATTGATTTTTTCAGGAATGAAAAAGACCTGATAAAAAAATTATCTCCTTTAGCAGATGTTGGTTTAGGGTATATCAAACTGGGGCAAAGCAGTGATACATTGAGTGGTGGTGAAGCACAACGAGTAAAGCTTGCCTCTTTTCTTGGACGTGGAAACGGGCAGGGAAGTATCTTGTTTATTTTTGATGAGCCTACAACGGGTCTTCATTTTCATGATATCAATAAACTGCTCAAAAGTTTTCATGCATTAATTGAAAAAGGTCATTCAGTTTTGGTGATTGAACACAACACCGATGTAATTAAAAGGGCCGATTGGGTGATTGATCTGGGCCCCGAAGCAGGTGAGGGTGGAGGTGAAGTTGTTTATGCAGGTTTACCCGCCGGCTTAGCAAAAGTAAAAAACAGTCGTACAGCAAAATATCTTCATTAATAAATAATAATCGTTTGGTCTTGTTTTGTATCTGATGCATCATTCAATGTAACACGGTATGTTCCCTTGGGCAAATGACTGATGTTTAATTTCAGTTTTTCAGGAACCCGATCATACCTGAACTGATCTGCTTTTATTGAGTTCATTGTATAGATAGTTACAGTAAAAGGTGCCTGGATCGTAGTTTTATCAATGTTAAAATGTAATTGCGATGAAACAGGGTTGGGATAAACTGAAAATATTTTTGTATTTCTTTCAGTAATCATTTCTGTTTTTGTATAAAAAAACTCACCGTTGAAACCGGTTGCAAATATGCGGTAATAATTATTTCCTGTTAACATAAAACTGTCAATATCTGCGTAGTTGTTTTGAGGCTGGTTGGAATTTTTTGCAGGTTGTTTGCTCATCAGTTTCCAGTTTCTGCCATCATTACTTTTTTCAATGCTGTAGTGAGCTATCTGATCTTCATCACTCACAATCCATGATAAGAGTGCTTGCCTTTTGGTATTTGATTTTACATAAAACGATTGAAATTTTACTGGCAATATTCCCTGGCCGAATCCAATTGGGGATGCGCCTGAAGCGCTGCTTGCAAAAGCTGGTCCAACTATAGTCCCGTCACTGTTTCCCGAATATTTGTTCACACTGCCAATTGTAATGACTGAAGATGGCGAACCCGTACTTGTAATAAAACCAGTTGAGTAAATATTGATAGAAGAGCTTGAGCCAAGATCGAGTTTGCCTCCGGGTGCAAAATGCAGTATTCCATAAACTCTCATCACTAATTTAGGCAATGTGCTGTAAATATTTGATTTAACAGTCATTGTTGCACCTGCAGGAATTAATACCGTATCTCCATTTTCAGGTACGCCTGAAATACTCCAGTTGCCTGCATCAGACCAGCCCTGACCAATATTACCAGTAGCTGAGCGTATAGTAGCGTTTACATGATAGGAAATAATAAGAAAAAGCAAAACGTAAAGAATTGTTTTCATGGATGTGGATTTGGAACAGCAAAACTAAGGGGAACCACTTATAAAAACAAGGTAGAATACACTAGTACCTAAATAAGGGTAATTGTTCTTTTTTCACCGTATTTGTACTGAAGAGGGAGTTATAAACACAACGTATAACACGAACAACTGTTTTAAAACAGCAAGCAGTTAAAGCATCGATGCTGAAATAAAAATGAGTTAGTAAAGAAAAAAGAAAAGGAGTTATCAAAAAAAT
>JBKJNM010000012.1:0-3015 GCA_046593655.1 Lacibacter sp.
ATGTAACACACCCGGACGAACCGAAGCTGAACCTGCAAAATAAAGAATATCACCGCTAGTTACTGTTGCCGGAGAAGGGTTATTAGTACCTTTTACCGTTACAGTACTTCCACTAACACCAATAGTAACTGAAGTTCCCTGTGCAGTAACAAGTGTAGTTGCATTTGTAAAATCAATCAAAAATGCTCTCCCACTTCTGTTGAATGGTGAGGTGAGAACTGAAGATGTTAAAGAAGAACCAGGAATTACATGATAACGAATTATATTACTTAACAGCACAGGATCAGCTGCGTTAATAGCAGCAATATCAGCGTAGCCTGCTGCTATAAAAGCTGCATTGGTTGGAGCAAAAATGGTTAACAGTGTAGTACTGCTGTTCAATGTGGCTGCTAAACCTGCTCTTGTAATGGCAGCAGAAAAGAAAGAAAGATTCGGATTTGCTGCCAGTGTGCCTGTAAGAGTTGCCAGTGGTGGTAATAAAACACCATCAATGATATGCAATACACCATTGTTAGCAATGAGATTAAATTTGCTGATCTTTTTACCATTTAAATAAGAGGAAGTAACATAAAAAGAAGAGTTCAGAATTTCTCTTTGTAAACTGGTATACGCTGCATTGGGGCCAGGCAATAGATCAGTAGCTAATATTCTGCCGGAAATAATATGATTACGAAGTATTGCTCTCAATAAATCAAGCGGCATACTACCTACAGTAGCAGCAGTAATTCCTGCTGCAGTAAAGGCAGCATCTGTTGGTGCAAAAATGGTGTAGTTGCCAAGCAGAGCAAGATCAGCATCAAGATTTATACGTTTAACAGCCGCAACAAAAATGGAAAGATTAGCTTCTTTTTGCGCAACGGCTACAACATTGTCTGTTATCCCCGGAGGAAATGCAATGTTTTGCTCCCGCTTATCACAAGCTGCCAAAACAAAAATGGCAAGCAATGCAATCAGACTGAATTTTTTATTTGTTTTTAATTTCATATCAAATGAGTTTATTAAATTCTTGAATATTACTGTTGAATCAACCAACCAACGTATTTAAAATTTTCACTTACCTGTAATTCGCTGTTACCAATTAATTCAAATACAACCTGAACGAATGTACCTGCAACCAAAGGAGCTCCGGGGTTACGAATAACCCAACGTGCAAAGCCAAAACTTGAATTAGCAGGGATGATTACCTGTGTATCTAACAAATCAAAATGCGTACCGGGTACTGCAGTTGAAAAATTAGAAGAAACTTTAACAGTAACGGTTTGCGGAGTTGATTTTTGTGCCCCAACTAAATTAATACGCATGCGAATGGTATCATTGGGAGCCACATTTGTTCTGATTGTAGTAAAAGGATCGAGTGTTGCGTTTAAACTTCGGCCGTAACCTGTTGGTACACGATTGACCAATGGAAAAGGCAAACCACCAGATTTAGTAGTATATGCAGCAACATCAAATTCAACCACGCTGCCAGCCCATTTGATATCGTCATTTTTTATACAGCTGCTCAAAAGCAAAATGAAGCTGAGAACAAAGCTGAGAATTAAACTATATTTTTTCATTTTCACTGTTTAAATTTATTAATAACCAAAATTCTGGGCAAGATTTGGATTGGCATCAATTTCACGTGTAGGAATATTGGCCAGTATCTTGAAATCATTATATGGTAAAGTTGTATAAGGCGCTGTTTTAACGATATCAACTCCCCGACGTTTTAAATCAAAAAAGCGATGTCCTTCAAATGCCAGCTCTACTCTGCGTTGTTTAATAATTTCGTTAAATAATGCGGTACCTGACAAAGCAAGGTCAAAAGCCTGTTGAGATACTACATAATTTGAATAACGGTTTTGCTTTATACGGATCAGATCGTTCCGTGCAGCTGTTTCGTCAAATACTGGTGAACCAGGGGTAGCCATTGCTTCAGCACGGTTCAGGTATAATTCAGCAACCCGTATCAATGGAATGTTATCCAGATTTTGAATACCACTTTTACCTAAATATTTTGTACACTCAACACGTGCAGTACCACGACCCGGTGAACCTTGTTCATATAAAAGATTTCTTACATCATCAGTACGGGCAGAAATAATGCCACCAATAAAAGCTGCAGTAATTCCCAAATCAGTAAGTAAAGTTGTTTGTGGTACCAGATCGCCAAACCCACCTAAAACACTTGGATTACCGGGGATAACCAACGTAGTGAAGCTGGTTTGTAATGATTCATTTACTCCGATATTTTCAACCGGATTGATGAAACGTAATTCAAAAAGCGACTCCGGGTTAATAGCCGTTCTCCAGCCATTTACATAAGCAGCACTGCTCATCAGGCGTGAACCTGCGGCAGCTATAGCCAGGTCTGCATAGATTTTACAGGTTGCATAATCTTTGCCGTATAATGCTACTCTTGAATACAAAGTCTGGGCTGCAGTTAATGTACCTAACTGTGGAAACGAAGCAGAAGCAAAGGTAGCAGTTAACAATGTTGTGGCTGCAGTTAAATCCCTGTAGATCTGAGCATACACACTGTCAACTTTTGCACGATTGGGAACATTTTGTGCAGCCCCCTGTGTTGTTGTTGGTGTAGTTAATACTAATGGCACTCCACCTCTGTCTAAACCTAATACTGCTACTCCCGGATCATACGCATAGGTCCTTGCCAAATCAAAATAGCAAAGAGCACGCAGAAATCTTAATTGACCCTCCCAGTTATTTCGTTCAGCTGTAGTTACAGCAGGTGCAACATTTAATGAAGGCACAGCCGCCAGAATCAGATTAATTTGTGCTATTGCAAAATAATCTAATTGCCAGTTGGCAAAGTGTGCTGTTACTATATTATTTGCCTCATTAAATAAACGGCCCGATTTATTGGTTGCAAATCCGTTATCAGATAAAGCTTCAGGGTGAGTAATTAAATCACGGCCATAAAGCCTGTTGTTTTTTAAACGGGAGTATACACCTAAAATGGCAGCGTTCACGTTTTCCCTTGTGGTTAACGCAGTTTCTGCATCAATTGATTGAAAC
>JBKJNM010000048.1:0-6883 GCA_046593655.1 Lacibacter sp.
TGTTCCTTTCTTATCAACCTGAAACCTCCGGAATTTTTCATTTGGTCAATGGTTCGGGTATTGGCAGGGAAAATATCGTTTTTAGATGCTAACCTGGCGTAGTAATACAGATCATTGCTGTTTACAGTGGCCGAAGCGGAATGAGCCAAATTAATTAAACTGTCGAGCAATGATTGTTTCCATCGGAATATAACTTGTTGTTCATTAATATAACTGATATCTTCTTTAATATCTGTTATTAAAGAACTCATAAACTGCTTTTCCCTGTCACGTTCAATCTTATGCTCCAATTGATACTCTGCCATAAAACCACAAAACACAGCAAGGAATAACATTAAAAATTCCCAGAAATAACTTTTCCAGTTTTTTTTGTGATGAGGTGCTGCGGGGTCGTGGGCGTGGTGGTGTACTTCCATATTTTCAATTTCTTGTTTCTCGTTTTTTATTTCTGGTTGTTTAATTTCGGCAACTGGTTCAGCAGCTGATATAGTTTCATCTCGAGGTTGCTCTTGTGGAATTTCTTCCGGTGGTATATTTTTTTCTTTGCTCATATTATTACAGATGATATTCCTTTTCAATTAATATTATCAACTCATTTATATTTTCTTGTAATGTCTTATAACACCAATTCATATTTGTATAATCTTTACGATATGCAAGAAGAGCATTTTTAAATTCAAAAAGAAGGCTCGAATAATTTTCGGTGGGTAAAGGGATTTTATTTTTTTTCAGTAGACTGTCTATCCACAAATTTTCTGAAGGAGGCGGAATTTTATATAAATACCTTTCGTAGATCTTATTTTGGATGTCCTGAGAAAAGACTTTGTTTCGGAGTTGTATTAGTGTTTCAAAAAAAAAGTTATGCTGATTGTGAATATTTAAAGTAGCATCGTTATTATACTGATCGTATAAAATGATTTTATTGGCTACTGTTTTATTACGAATAAGACGGAACCCTCCTGCGTTTTTTAATTGGGCAACAGTGCGGTCATTATACTTAAAGCTGAAGTAATTCGTCGCATTTGTGAGATGCCTGTATATTTTGATCAAATCTCCCTCTGATGGCGGAAATTGAATAGCATCAGCGACAGAATCAACACTGTTATTTATATCATCCCAGTATTTTACACTATAATTAAGTAAGGTTGTATCACTTTTTAAGTCCTCCAGCATGGTAATCATGTATTGTTTCTCCCGCTGATTTTCTATTACATGCTCTAACTGATACTCTGCTAAAAACCCACAGAACACAGCAAGGAATAACATGAGAAATTCCCAGAAATAGCTTTTCCAGTTTTTCTTGTCATGAGGTGCTGCAGGGTCGTGGGCATGATGATGTACTTCCATGTCTTATTCAGTTACGGGTGGTGGGTTATGAGTTATGGGTTGTTCGGCATCTGTACTTGTTTCAGCAAATGGTACAATCGTTTCATCAGCTGAAGGTTTGTTCAACTGTTGGTCTTGCTGAGGACTGTCATCTGATGGCGGTGGATTTTCTTTGTTTTCTTCTTCGTTCATTTTACTTAAGCTTATACTCTTTTTTTATAAGTTCAATGAGTTCTCCGGCTGCCTTTTTTCTTATAGCTGCCACATTATTATTTAATGATAATGCCCCATAAAAATAACCGGCACTCGTTAGTAGTTCATTTATAGCAAACTTATCTTCACTTATCATTACATCACCAGTTAAACTCACCTCCTTTTTTTCCTTAATTATTTTTAACAAGGCTTCACCATCAAAAAGTTTTGCCATGGCCTGCGCATAATTATTTGACCATATCATTCCAACATTATTGTATGTATCGAGTTCTGATAACGAGTTGTAGTAGGAAGAGACTTTCCCGGCCACTTCTTTTTTCCGTATTAATCGAAGATGACCGGAGCTTTTCATGTCTTCATAAGTACGCTGCACCATGGCTATTTGTTTCCATTTAGCAGTCATGATTCTTGCAGAATATGCAAGTGTGCTGATGTATTTTTTCCGATCCGGTCGTTTAATCAAAACGGTTACTGTATCCACTAAATCTCTGACAATAGCATTTCTTGCAGCATAATCTGCATATATGGCAGTATCAGCTTTCAAATCATCAAGCAAGTTTTGCATATAGATCTTCTCCCTGTCTCTTTCTATTTTATGCTCCAACTGATACTCTGCCATAAACCCACAGAACACAGCAAGGAATAACATTAGAAACTCCCAGAAATATGCTTTCCAGTTTTTCTTGTGATGAGGTGCGGCGGGGTCGTGGGCGTGGTGATGTACTTCCATTTCTTGTATCTCTGATGTAGGATTTATGATGTCTGATGTTTCAGCAACAGGTACAATAGGTTCGTCAGTTGAAGACGTGTTCAACTTTGGCTCATTGTTTGGTGGCTTTACATCTTCTTCGTTGTGGATGGGTTTGTTTTCTTCCATTATTTATTGGAGATGATATTCTTGCTTAAGTTCGGTAATTAATTCTTTAGCTAATGCTTTTGCAGGGCGCAAACGGGATCCATTGATGAACACCAAATTTCGTTGCTGAACAGCAGCCATATTCAGTATTTCACTTATGATAACTCTTTTGGATTCCAGTGATCCAATATTGCGGTTAAAATAAACCTTCTTTGTTTGGTTAGACATTGTATCAAGATCTATTAATCCGTATCCTGATATATCCTTATGAAACTGGGGATCTATAAGCTGGTTGATTTGAGTCAGCATCATGTTGCCACGAATCATTCGGTTTTCATACTCGCCTTCATGCCCTTCGATCATTGCATTATATTGCATCAGCTTTTTTAGTAGCTGCTGGTTTTTAAAATAGCGCAGGTTGCCGGAATTTTTTATCTGTTCAAATGTGGCCCTATTCCAGGTTAACGGCGCTGTCCAATACATAAACCGGGTATAGAAAGAAAATTGTGTTGCATTGGATCCCTCTAATGTTGTCTTGCCGTATTTATACAGACTATCTACACACGCAGCATAAATTTCACCTGTACGTATCTGAAGATTTATTGCTAATGTATCGTTTTGCAGATCCTGTACCAGGGAAACGGTATATTCTTTCACCCGGTCCGATTCAATCTTATGCTCCAACTGATACTCTGCCATAAACCCACAGAACACAGCGAGGAACAACATTAAAAATTCCCAGAAATAAGCTTTCCAGTTTTTCTTGTGATGAGGTGCTGCGGGGTCGTGTGCGTGATGATGTACTTCCATATCTTCTACGGTTGAAGGTTGAGGGTTTAAGGTTGAAAGTTGTTCAGCTTCGGCTGATGTTTCGGCAACAGGTACAATGGGTTTATCAGTTGAAGGAGTGTTCAACTGTTGTTGCTTTTGTGCATCATCTGCTGCCGGAGATTGTTGTTTGTTTTCTTCTTCCTGCATAGTTGGTTTATTCGTTATCTAATTTCAAAATTGTTTGCAACAATACATTTGCTCTGCTCTTCAAAGTCTCCAGACTTTGAAGTTGTATGCATCCTGTCTCTGACAGGATACTGAAAGAAACAGTTTGGAAACTGCTTGTTTAAAACTGCTAAGTCTGGAGACTTTGCAGAGCTGGTGTGGGTATGTACTTCCATAGATTTTATTTTTAGTTTATCACTTTAAACTAATCTTATAAATGGTATTCTTTTTTAAGAAGCGCCAATAATTCTCTTGCTTTGTTTTGTGCTTCTACTAAATTTACAGACATATAAGCTTTAAGATTGGCTCTGCGCATGTTCAGCCAACTTGTAAACTCTGATAATATGGCGGGTTCATATGTAAGTAAGGGAAATGGAATTTGTTTAATCAAAAGAATGGAATCGGAACTGAGAGTGTTTAAAGTTTGCCCGTTGCCGTAAATATTCTTAAACTTGATGTCAAAAATTTTAAACTGAAGCTTTCTTGCTTCCAAAGAAACTGTTTGTGCGGATGTTCCGGAATTCTCAACTTTTTGGAGAACCTGATCGTATTCCCCAATACATTTTACCAATTTTCGATTAGTAAAATATCTTAAAACCCCTGAGTTTATTAATTGTTGTAAGGTAGTTTTATTAAAAACCATCTGATTATTATACATTGACATATCAGTAAAATAATATAGAGCGCCGCTTGGAACTTGTTTAATATTTCCACCAAGCAACATAATTAGTGTGTCAATACTTTCAGTTCTTGTTTTATAATACGAAATAGACTGGCTCAGAGCAATCGTATCACCTGCAACTTCTTCCATTAATGACATTGCGTAGTCCTTTGCTCTTTTATGTTCGATGTAATGCTCCCGTTGATTTTCAACAATGAAACCCAGTGTAATAGCGAAGAACAACATTAAAAATTCCCAGAAATATGCTTTCCAGTTTTTTTTGTGATGAGGTGCAGCAGGGTCGTGGGCGTGGTGGTGTACTTCCATGTTTTCGGTTTCAGGTTTCTGGTTACTAGTTTCAGGTTGGGGTTCAACTTTGGGAATTGTTTCTGCAGCAGGTACAATGGGTTCATCAGTTGAAGGGTTGTTCAACTGCTGGTCTTGCTGTGGACTGTCATCTGTTGACAGTGGGCTTTGTTTTTTTTCTTCGCTCATATTATTTCAGGCCATATTCGGTTTTTAAAAGTAAAATCAATTCCGTGGCGCTTGATATGGCGCCGGGATAGGTGTTGGTTAAGACCAAGTTTAGCAATCCTCTTCTGTTTTCAAAGCTATTGGCATATTCATTCAACAGATCACTGTCGCTGTTTACAATCGGAATCATATTTGTCATTAATGAATCAGGAAATTGCAACGTATCATCAGGTAAAACTTTTGAATAGTATTTGTAAAAGTGGTTATTCAAAATCCTGCTCCTTATTACCAATGTTTTTTCACGCCGTTCCTTGTCACCATTATTCAACATCCGCACATAATCCTGGTTTGAATAATATGAACTTATTTTATTAACCAGTTCATGATTTCTAAAATACCTCAAATTACCCGATTGGGTTAGCTGAATAAGTGTAGCATCATTCCAAATAACCGTCGGCGATACAGTACCAATTTGAGAATGATAATAAAAGGAGCCGGGGACTTTGTTCCCCGAAACCCCTCTAAATACAAACGAGCTGATACTGTCAAAGCTTTCCAAGACCTTCTCTAATTGTTTAGTAGACCTTTTAATATTAATTGTATCATTCTCCAGGTCTTTAATTAATAACCTGGCATATTCCCTGGTCCGATCTCTTTCAATCTTATGCTCCAACTGATACTCTGCTAAAAAGCCACAGAACACAGCGAGGAACAACATTAAAAATTCCCGGAAATAAGCTTGCCAGTTTTTCTTTCCATGACTTTCGTACTTCCATGTCTTGTTCAGTTTGTGGTTTGTGGCTTGTGGTTGTACGGCTTCGGTAATAGGTTCAGCAGATGAAACTATTTCATCCGTCGGCTCGTTGTTTACCGGTTGCTCTTGCGGAATTTCTTCCGGTGGTATATTTTTTTCTTCACTCATATTATTCCAGGTGATATTCTTTGTTAATTGTTTTCTGTAAATTCAATGCTTTCCGTTTCATTTCAGTAAGCATATTGATGAGTTGAGCATTGTTACGTTTTACAAAATGGGCTTTCATTAACAGCTCATTGATCAATTCTTTATTTTGTGAAAACAACGAAGGGTTACCGGCTGGCCTTGTAATTGTTTCACCAATAACCATTGTTTCTAAAATCCTTACATCAAATACCCTACACATAACATCACGATAACTAAGTAACTGAAGTTCTTTTGTTTCTTGGGCTTTAACTACTTCGGAATAAACATATTGATATGCCTGTATACTGTCAACAACATCTTTTTGTTTTATTAAACGAAGCCCGCCTGAGTTTGTAAGTTGTCTCAGTGTGCCATCCGTCATATTAAAATAAATGCGGGAAGAATATTTTCTTCCCAAATAATAAATAGAGTTTGTATGATTTGAATAGTCAGGCATTGTTAATAATGTATACAATGAATCACCTGTTTCTTTTACAAAAATATTTTGGTTTATGACATATTGGATGTTCGTTAAATCGGTTTTCAAATCATTCAACAGTGATTGCACGTATTGTTTTTCTCTGTCTCTTTCTATCACATGCTCCAACTGATACTCTGCTAAAAACCCACAGAACACAGCGAGGAACAACATTAAAAATTCCCAGAAATAAGCTTTCCAGTTTTTCTTGTGATGAGTTGCTGCCGGGTCGTGGGCATGATGATGTACTTCCATATCTTCTGAGGTTGATGGTTGATAGTTGGTAGTTGATGGAACACTAGATTCAGCGGCCTCCATTTCGGAAGGCGCATCCCTATTTTCTTCGGGAGTACCCGCATTTTCTTCCGGAAGTTCCGGTGCTGCTTTTTTATTTTCTTCCATCAGCTATTTTTCATTTGGCGGTAAATAAATGCACAGGTAAAACCAACAATTACAAATACCAAAAACTTCAGGAGATCCTTCTGCCGGTTATTCAATTTCATGTTCATGTTTTTATTCGATGTGATATTCTTTTTTCAAAAATGCCGATAAAGCTTCTACAGATTTAATAGCATCTCTTAATACAACATTCGTAATGCGATAAGCTGTTTTTAGAGTGATTATCCGAATAGCAAAATTGTTGATCAACTTCTTGTCATTGTTGAATAGTGCCGGATCGTGAGCTATACGTATTATATTGATGGTACTATCCAACATTTCATTCCACTCAAAAGCGTTAAATATTTTTCCATACTCGGATAGAATTTCAAATCTTATATGAAGCTCAAATTCCTGTTGATTTAAAATACCCTGGATGATTTCATTGTCATAAATAGTGATACTGTCTGCCACTTCGCTATTTCTAATAAGCCTTACACTACCACTGCCTTTTAATTGTGAAATAGTTCTATCATGATATCTAAAAGTTGTACTTCTGCC
>JBKJNM010000234.1:0-7162 GCA_046593655.1 Lacibacter sp.
CACTGGCGGACAATCCCAACTATTCTTTTTTCCAAACCGGTAAATGGCACCTACTGATATACTATAGAAATGATCTTTTCTTTTTGGATTTGCAGCCCGGCTGAAACCATCGAGATAATCAGTAAAGGTTGTCCGGTAATTCAGTTCTGCATTCAATACAATTTGTGGCGAAACAGCATAACGTATTCCTGCGCCCACAGGAATCACCGGTAATAAAACAGGCGTGCGATGTGCTGCATCTAATAAGATGCGTTGAGGTAAATCTTCCTCTAACCCAAAATGCAAAGGATTAAAATTACTCCAGTCTCTGCGGATACGGGTAAAGCCCAAACCGGCACCAGCAAAGGCATAGGGCGTAAGCTTCGGCCCCACTTCTTCCCAACCCATCGGGCTCCAAACTATTTGAGGAGTCAATTCAATCAGGGGGGTACGAAAATTAAAATTGCGTTGCTGGTGATAGGAGGGTGTACTGTATTTCGCATCATTCCCTCTTAATGAAGCCCATGAAAAATTCAACCTTACTGCTAAGGTTGAATTGATTTTTCTTGATCCATGTAAGATCAAACCGGGCCGGATGGTTTTCCATGAACCGAGTCTGCTGGGTGCAAGATCGCCCTGGTAAATAAATCCACCAACAGCAATACCCACTTCATACTTTGAACTTTTTGTTTGTTGCGAAAAGAGAAAAGAGGTTGAACTTAAAATAAAGAAAGCAAGGAAAAAATTGAAACGACTATTCATAAACATTTTTTTTTGAGCAGAAATACTCTTTCATGTTCCTGATAAGACGGGGTCGTTTTGGTAAGAGAGGATGTTGTTCAGCAGGTTATGATAAACATGCTGAAATAACATTCTTCAGCCTTGCTATTGTATAACTGCAAAACCTGTTTTTTATTATAATGAATCGGTTAATTGTTTAGTTGTGATGATAAAACGCAACATTGGTGCTTGTTCATAACATACCCAAATGCATCAGTTTCTCAAATAGTTTTACAAAAAGCTAACAAGAACAGTAATAATAAACCGAAAAAGTAAAACAAGTATTTTTTTTCAACAACCGCTGTGCAAAAACTAATTTTGAAGAACAACTTTTGCTCCCCTACTTTTGCGGCTGTAACGGTTCCCGATGTTCATAGTCGGGATTAAAAGGGAAGTCCGGTGTAAATCCGGCGCTATCCCCGTAGCTGTAAGTTCAAGAAGTGAATGGTGAATTGTCAATGGTGAATGTTTCTACTTTCGGAACCCCTACTCACCATACACTACTCCCCCACTCACATGCTGAAATTCTACATACCACTGTTGATGAAAGGTGTTTGCCACATCAACGGGAAGGTGTTCAGCAGAGAACGAGCCAGAAGACCTGCCGGTACAGATTCACAATCATTTGCTTTCGGGTGAAAGGCAGGAGATGGAGCCTCCCATAATCATCCCTCCAAAGGAGGGAAACAAAAAGGAACGTTACATTTTCCATTTCTTTTTCTGAAAGCAGTCACAACAAACCATTTTTCAAAAAATGAAAAAGAATTTATTTGTAGTGGCTGCCGGATTATTTATCAGCAGTCATACACATGCACAAACAGACAGTATTCCAAAGTCATTAGATGAGGTTATTATTACCGCTAACAAGCTGGCACAAAAACAATCGCAAACAGGGAAAGTGATCACCGTTATTGGCCGTGATATACTTGACAAAAGTCAGGGCCGCACGGTAGCACAGGTATTGAACGAGCAGGCAGGCATCGCCATCAACGGCGCTTTGAACAATCTTGGTACAGCACAAACTACTTACATGCGTGGCGCTAACAGCGGACGTACATTGATACTGATCGATGGCATGCCGGTGAGCGATCCTTCCCAGATCAACAATGAATTTGATTTGAATTTATTACTGGTGAATGACGTAGAGCGTATTGAAATTGCAAAAGGCGCCCAATCTACTTTATACGGAAGTGATGCAGTTGCGGGTGTTATCAATATCATCACCACAAAAGAAACCATTAAAAAACCATTCAACCTTACATCATCACTTGTGGCAGGCAGTTTTAATACTTATCGTGGAAATGTACAACTGTATGGCAAAGCAGGTAAGTTGAATTATAATATCCGGGTTGCAGGAATTACATCAAAAGGTTTTTCAACTGCAAGAGATACCATGGGCAATCAGAATTTCGACAAAGATGGATTCCGTGGTGGTACAAGCAGTGCATCGTTGAAGTACCAGGCAACAGAACAGTTTAGCTTTAATACGTTCATTCAATACAATCGATATAAAACAGATCTGGATGAAGGAACATTCCGTGATGAAAAAGATTTTACGCAACGCAGCCGCAATCTAAATACCGGTACAGGTTTTCGTTTTCAATCAAAAGCAGTAACGGTGGCAGGTAATTATATGTACACTGAAACGGGAAGAAATTTTTTAAACGACAGCAGCCATGCGCCTGGTTTTTCAAAATATGTAAAAGATGATTATTCAGGCAAGAACCAATTTGTTGAATTATTTGCATCCGTTCAATTAGGAAGAGGTTTCACTTTGTTAAATGGAGCAGACTATCGTTTCAGTTCATTCAATAACCAATTTTTATCCATCAGCTCCTATGGACCATACGCAAGTAATTTTAATGATACCAGCATCAGTCAGCAATCGATGTATGCTTCCCTTTTATATACTGGGCTCAATCATAAATTGAATATTGAATTGGGTGGACGTTTGAATGTACATAGTCGTTACGGCAGCAATTATACTTATACATTTAATCCCAGCTTTGCTGTCAATGATCAGTTTCGTGTTTTTGGAAGTATTGCTACAGGATTTAAAGCGCCAAGTTTGTACCAGCTTTATTCAGCCTTTGCAGGTAACCCCGATCTGAAGCCAGAGCAAAGCATCAATTATGAAGCAGGAGTTCAGCATACAACTCAAAACATTCGTCATCGCCTGGTTTATTTTTACAGGGAAATTGAAACAGGTCTTGATTTCAACTACTCCAGTTTCAGTTATTATAATATTCCCAACCAGGTTGTACGTGGATTGGAATACGAGCTAACAGTAACTCCTGTAAAAAATTTGACCATCACAGGCAATTACACTTTCTTAAACGGAAATGAATTTGTTCAAAGCCGTGTTACAACAAAAGATACGGCCTACAATTATTTATTACGTCGCCCCAAACATAATTTGAACCTCAATGTTGGTTATGATTTCGGTCATGGATTGTATGCAGCTATCCGTGCAAAATATATCAGCAATCGTTTTGATGTAGGGGGATATCAGAAAGCAGATATTCAATTGAAAAATTATTTCTTACCGGGTGTGTATCTTGAATATAAATGGAAAGACCTTTTGCGCATTTTTGCTGATGCACAGAATATCAGCAATACAAAGTTCTATGATGTGAATGGTTTCAACAGTATGCCCTTTGCAATCAATGCCGGCATACTACTGCATTTATAATGAAAGAAAGCCGAAGGATGGGAAGATGATTAAATGGCAATGAACGAGATCGCTATTTTCAGCTTCCTATCTTTCCCGGCTATTATATATTTCAACTTACGATGAGCAAACACGAAGAAAAAAATTGCCCCCGATGCAATGCTTCCTTTGAATGCAAAGCAGGGGACATTACCAAATGCCAGTGTTACGGCATAGAGTTGAATGCTGAAGAAGAATCATTGATTCACTCAAAGTATAATAATTGTCTTTGCCGAAACTGTTTGTTACAACTGAAGCAATCATATTTTCTATTTAAAGATCAGCCAGAACGGTATAGTAACAGGTAATTTAAACCAATGATGGCGATGTGTATTTTATGCAAGCAGAACAAATTAATATTCTGAGATGTTGATAGGGGAATTTTTACTTTTGTATAAATCAACTGCTATGGAATGGGATTTCAACGAATTGCTCACCCTTACTTTTACGGCTGTTTGCCGTGATAGATATCATTGGAGCTGTGCCCATGCTCATATCCATCAAAGAAAAAATGGGAGGCCTTAATTCAGCGAAAGCGACATTCATTTCGGGTGGGTTGATGATTTTATTTTTCTTTATCGGCAAACCATTTCTAAATGTATTGGGAGTAGATGTAAAATCATTTGCAGTTGCAGGATCGATTGTGATATTTATCCTGGGTCTTGAAATGGTTTTGGGCATTGAATTTTTTAAACCTGATAAAGATGCAAAAGCAGGAACAGTTGTACCTATTGCATTTCCACTCATTGCAGGATCGGGAACATTAACTACTATCATGTCGTTGAAAGCAACCTTTGAACGAAGTGATAAAAATGAATGGATGATCCTGGTTGCCATCCTTCTGAACCTGGTTATTATTTATTTAGTACTTCTTTCATTAAACAAGATTGAAAAAGTATTAGGGCCTGCCGGGTTAATTGCAGTACGAAAATTTTTTGGTGTAATATTGCTCGCCATCGCAGTAAAAATATTTGGCAGCAATGTGAGTGGATTGATTAAATAGTATAAGCTGGCCTCGTAGTACAATGGATAGTATAAGGGCCTCCGAAGCCCCAGATTCAGGTTCGATTCCTGACGAGGCTACAATAAAAATAATTCAGATCCCGACGCTTACGGTCGGGATGCCGAATGAAACTTCGGCATTTTTTTTTCAGGCGAGTCTCCTGCAAGGGACTCGCCTTCATAAAGCATGGGCCATTGCAGTAGGGTGTTTTCATTATACAGGCAACTGCTAATGTAATACAAACAGTCTGTACTGCAAATGAAGAAAATCGTTTCCAATCATGGCAAGTCGGCTCTCCCAGACATCGACTTAGAACGTACAGGGAAAGGCTCAGCAACAAATGAACTACCCCTATCTTAAAAAAAAAGCTTTACCAAAACATATGTTACTATCAAAAAACTAACAGCAATTAATAACCTACTTCTCCAAGTCAGGATATTTGCCTTTTCCAATATAAAAAAAAGGGATGCAGATCCCGTAAAATTATTCAATGCCATTAAAAGATACTTTTTCAAAAAAAGATCATTTAATTCAGCTGTAGATATAGTCTCCCAATCAATATTAAGTGACATAAAATAACTCTTAATTAAAATATTGATTAAAATATTTATGGTTAAAGCACCAACAAGAAGTAAGTATTTATTCATAAAAATTAAAAATTGCTGGAAGCTGGTTTGCTATTTTCTCAGGCGAGTCTCCTGCAAGGGACACGCCGTCATCTAGGGTTAGCCTTGCATAAGGGTGTTTTTTGTTTTACGGCATGCTGCTAATATAAAGCAAACAGTCTGTATTGCAAATGAAGAAAATCGTTTCCAATCACGGCGAGTCGGCTCCGCCAGACATCGCCTTAGAAAGTTCAGGGAGAGACTCAGCAGCGAATGAAACAATTCAGGTCCCGACGCTTTGGGTCGGGATGCCGAATGAAACTTCGGCATTCGACTCCTGACGAGGCTACAAAAAACCGATCTTGAAAAACAGATCGGTTTTATACTTTCAGCATTTTATTGGCGTTTATTCCTAAATTAACGACTGCATCCAATTCATCATTTATGAAAAAAATATTCCTTCTGTTTGTTTTTTTTCCTTTCCTAGTAAATGCACAGAACTTGCATCTTTCCTTTCGTGCCGGTTTTGCCAATTACCAGGGCGATTTAAAACAAAATGCTTTCTCATTGAAACAGGCAAAATTTGTTGGCAGTGTAGGTGCCCGTTATGATTTAACCGAACATTTCTTATTACGTTCCCATCTTAGTTTGGGATCGCTTCGTGCTGATGATGCTAAAAATAAAAGTGCCTCTCTAAAAAACCGCAACTTCAGTTTTCAAACAAAATTGTTTGAATGGGAGTTTGGCGGTCAATACAATATTTTTAGCCTCAATGATAAATGGTGGACACCTTATGTATTTGCGGGTGGTTCACTTTTTAATTTTAAACCGAGCACAATGGATAATGCTGGCAACCGTGTTTACCTGCAACCATTGAGTACAGAGGGACAGGGCTTTATTCCCGGTAAAAAAAATTATAAGCTTACACAGTTTGCCATCCCATTTGGAGTTGGTGCTGAATATGCATTAAATGAAGACATGCGGGTGGGTCTGGAACTTGGCTACCGGAAAACATTCACCGATTATATTGATGATGTTAGCAGCAGTTTTGTTGATGAAAGTTTATTACTTGCTGCCAGGGGGCCGCAAGCTGTTGCCCTGGCTTATCGTGGAACTGGCTCCTACCCTGTTGCAGGATCGCTAAGGGGTAATGAAAAAAATAAGGATGCCTATTATTTTTTGCAAGTTACGTTTACATGGCGCCCGTTTGTTGATTGGTATGAACGCACATCAGGCATTGCATCATTTAAGAAAAGTAAAAAAGTAGGATGCCCGGGAGCAGGAGTGAAAGGATATTAATTTAATACTTTAGATCTAAGTCTTTCAAACAAAGCGATATTCATCAATATCAGCAGCATTCCGTAAAAGATATCTTCCACCGGAATATTGTTCATGGGCCAGGGAAGAAAAGAAAAAATGCGAAGCCCCAGATTTTCTGCATCATTATACATGACCACCGGTATACCTGTAAGGAATCCATTTACCAACAGAAACGGAACAACAACTACTGCGTAAGAAATAAAAAATGCAGATGCATCAAATCCCCGGAACCATTTTTTGAAAACAAACAATACAGCAATAAACAGTGCATTAAATAATGAAGTGTAAAACGTATAGGCTTTCCCATAAGTAAGTGCAGCTGCAATCAAAAAACAGGCGCCCAGTAATAATAAAAGCTTTTTCCCCCATTTTTTATTTTTAACAGCAGGGAAATAAGAAATAATGCATTCATAAATAAACACGCAGCAGAATGGAATGACAAAGAAGAACAAGACTTCTTCCAGCGGAAGTGAAAATAATTTTAGTCCAATAATATATGCATCGTTAAAGCTCCACACACCTGACTTTGTTTTCACTTCATCCCAAACTAAAAAAAACAACGCCGGAAATAATAATGCAGGGAACAAATATTTCCACTTTCTATAGAAGGCTACTTTTTTATCAAAACTTAATAACAAAGGACCTGCGATTGCAGCAGCAAGTATGAGGAAATAAGTGTAGTGAGAGTTCAATTGTTTTGTTTATGATGACGGTCGTTGTCTGCTCACCTGAAAGGTGACTGTACAACGGAAACTTATTATAACA
>JBKJNM010000059.1:0-2830 GCA_046593655.1 Lacibacter sp.
TCCAATACCTTTTGCCATATCCGTTTGAACAAACCCCGGTTGAATGTCTGTTACAGTAATATTCTTTTTTAAACGATAAGCTTTGATCGTAATGGCTTCAAGATAATTACTCATATAGGCCTTGCTGGCGCTGTAAGCAGGTGCCCAACTGTTGCCACGATAAGAAGCAATGGATGACATGCCTGCAATTTGCCCGTGACCTTGTTTTGCAAAATAGTTGAATGCATAATTTGTCATTTCAACAAAACCATTCACATTGATCAGTGTGGTTGCTTTATCCATTTCCCAGTTAAGGTGCTTACTTGCATCGGCATAACCACTGTTGTATAAAAACAAATCCATGCCACCCAATTTACTAATAAGTGATTCAAGGTGCTGAATATTGTTATGACCAGTTACATCAAACACTTCAATAAATGTTTGAGAGGGGTATTGCTGATGGATTTCTTCAAGCAACGCTTTTCTTCTTCCTGTAATACCAACGGTATGTCCGGCTTTTAAATAGAGCAAGGCCAATTCTTTACCAATGCCTGAAGATGCTCCAATGATGATGACTTTTTTCATACACTATTTTATATCGGGGCTAAAGCCCATAATTTTTTTCTTTCTAATCCCGGCTTTAAAGCCGGGGTTACTCAATAATTATTAAAAAGCTTTAGCCCTGATCAGTAATGGTATTCTTTCTTGTGAGCAAGTGACTATTATCAATTAATAAACCTGTAACAATTAATAGAAAGCTGATGATATGAATATAGTTGATTTTTTCACCCAGAATAATAACAGCTTCAATACTGCTGAAGATAGGGATCAGGTTTCCGAATAGTGCAGTTCTGCCTGCACCCAATTCTTTAATGGAGCGATTCCAGAATAAAAATGAAATGACTGAAGTACCCAATCCGAGATACAGGATTACTAAACTTGTTCCCCAGGTCCACTCAACTGGTTTATTGTAATATGATTCAACAATAAATGCCGGAACAAGCAGAAGTGTACCAATTGCAAACACAAAAAACAAAAAACCGATCGCTGATATTTCAACCGGTTTCTTTCTTGCAAGGATATTGTAAATAGCAAAACTCAAAGCACCCAGCAATACCCAGGCATCGCCTTTTGTAAATTGTAAATGCAAGAGGTTTTGAAAACTTCCTTTACTTAAAAGAAAAAGAATGCCGCTGATGCAAAGCAGAATACCAACTACACGACGCCATTTGATATGCTCTTTTAAAAAGAAATGTGCCATGATCACCGACATAATAGGAGAGGATGTGGTGCCAATCAAAGCAAGATTAATAGCAGTGGAACTATGCCCTGCGATGTATACAAATGTATTGAACAAGCTCACACCTGTAAAAGCCGTCCAGAAGAAGTAAGCTTTGTTTTGTTTTACAATAGTCCATGCATGTGGCAAATGTTTCCATGCCACAGGAAATAAAAGAACTACAGCGGTGAGCCAGCGAAAAAATGCAAGTGTAACAGGAGGGATATCATTAATCACTGCACGTGCAACAATAAAGTTTCCGCTCCAGATAATGGTAGCAGCAACAGCTAATACAATTCCAAGCAAAATATTATTTCCGGGGGCCGTTGGCTTCATTCATCAAATATAACAGAATGAGTTTTACTTTGAAGCCTGTCTTATTGCACTATAATCTGGTCTTCAAAGTCTCCAGACTTTGAAGTTTTATGCATCCTGTCTCTGACAGGATATGAAATATAATAGAAAAGTCGGGAGACTTTTAGCATAGTACTGCGAAGTCTGGAGACTTCGCAGAGCGTTTAATGAAATGACTGTTGTTTGAGCAATGGTCTTAATTTCCACAAACCAAACAAAGGGCCTGGCGCCAGCACCAGGAATACATAGGGTGATTGAAAAAAGGCTTCAAATAAATAGTTTAAGACATAAATGCTTACAACAGTAATAGCAAAGCCAATACTGGTAACAATGGTTAAAGCCGATCCTTTATTTTCTACAACTGCTGTTTGCGCAACAATGGAAGAAAATTGCGGCGAATCTGCTACAACTGCAAAACCCCAGATCAATAAAAAAATAAAAAACAAAACCGGCGATAATTCAAAACTGAATGCAGCCAATAAACAACAACAAAAAGATACGAGCAATGCAATAGCAGCAACTTTTGCACTTCCTTTTTTCATACTCATATAACCGCCTGCCACACAACCAAGAGTGCCTGCTGCAATAATGCCAAACGACCATAAAGGAATATTCATTTCATAGCTGTTCGTTTTTGCATAGATAGAAAGGAGAACCGGTACAAAGGCCCAGAACGCATAGAGCTCCCACATATGACCAAAGTATCCAAAAGAAGCAGCCCTGAAATCAGCAGATCGGAAACTTGTTTTAAAAGCAGAAAAAGAATACTGCATTCTTTTTATAGCAACTTGTTTTTTTGAAGCAAATAATAAAATGATCAATCCACCTGCAACGGCAATGGCGGAGGTAAACAACAATACATGCTTCCAATTATAATTCCATGTTGATTGTTTTAGTAAATGCGGGAAAGCAGTACCCAACACCAACGCACCAACTAAATAGCCCAACGCTTTGCCCAATCCATTCTCGTACCATTCAGCAGCAATCTTCATCCCAACAGGATAAATACCGGCCAGGAAAAAACCAACGAAAAATCTGGAGATTATTAATAAAAGAAAATCCTGTTGTGGTAACAGGATCAACAGATTTGCAGCGGCAGCCAATAATGATGAAATAAAAAATACGACAGATGGTTTATAACGATCAGCAATTGCTGTAAATGCATATAACAGTGTACCGATAATAAATCCAATTAATACTGCTGATGTAACGATTGCC